>JAFTUB010000039.1 GCA_017466495.1 Clostridia bacterium | reverse complement strand
AGAACCGTGAATACGCAACCACCCAGCCCACGCCGCGGGACTCGCACCGACGGCACGCCCCAGCCTCGGGTCGGCGGCCCCCGCCGTCCCCCTGCGCAATCCCCCATCCATCCCGGCTCCACGGGACAGCAGTATGCGCCTCCGCGCAATTCCGCTCCGCAGACCGTCCGCCGCCCGCAGCCCCCTTACGGCGAGCCTCGCCCCGGTGTTCGGCCGCAGACTCCCCGCCCCGATGAACGGGAGCGGCTTCTGCGGGCCCGAGAAGCTCAGGGCGTACAGATGCAGGTGCAGTGCTGTGTCCCGAAAAAGCGCAGAAAAAAGGTACATCCCGGCCCCATTCTCCTGCTGATCCTGATCTTTCTTTTGGTAGCCGCAGGCCTTGTGGTGGGAGGGATCGCCTACCACCGCCATCGCCAGGCACTGGATCTGGCCGCCAATGCCCAGACCGCAGGCCTGCAGACCTCGGAGGAAGGGCTTCCCGTCCCCGTAACCACCGCGCCGCCCGAAACCGAGCCTCCCGGCCCTGCTGCAGTGATTGCCGTTCCCACCTCTGCCACCGTCCCTGCGGGAGAGAAGGTGCAGTCCACCCACGCCGTGCTCATTGATATGGCCAACGGCACCATACTGGCAGAGCGCCTGTCCGCCGAGCGAATCTTTCCCGCCTCCATGACCAAGGTCATGACCCTGATCGTGGCCTATGAAAGCCTGGAAAGCTTCGACCTCACCTACACCTTCACCGCCGGGCTGATCAACCCCCTGGTGGAAGCCAACGCTTCCCGCGCCGGCTTTGCCGCTGGGGAAACGGTACCGGTGATCGATCTGTTCTATGCCGCCGCCCTGCCCTCCGGTGCGGATGCCACCTCGGCCCTGTCCGAGCTGGTGGCCGGCTCCGAGGCCGCATTCGCCGAGCGGATGAACCAAAAGGCCGCCGAGATGGGGCTGACCGAAACCCACTTCACCAACGCCAGCGGTCTCCACAACGATAATCACTACAGCACCGTCCGTGAGATCGCCGCCATCTTCTCCTACGCCATGCAGATCGAGCCCCTGCGGGAGATCCTCTCCACCTACCAGTACACCACCGCAAAAACCGAACAGAACCCCGAGGGTATTCTGCTCACCAGCACTCTCTTCTCCTACCTTTCCGGGGACGAGCTGCCCGGCATGAAGCTCACCGCCGGCAAGACAGGCTACACCCTGGAAGCCCGCCGATGCCTGGTCAGCATGGCCGTGCGGGATGACGGTCGGGAGTTCATCGCCGTGGTGGTTGGGGGAGAGAACAAGTGGATCCCCATCACCGACAGCATTGAGCTCTACGCCCTCTGCCTTCCCGATGCCGCGGAAGTCTCGGGCACCGAAAACACCGCGCCCTGACCGTTTACCAATATTTGCACCCGTTCACCGCACTGCCGAGAATCGGCGGTGCGGTGATTTTTTGCGCAAATCCCGACATTTTCTCCGTTTTTCGCCCTCACCGCAATTTTTCGGTCGAAATTTGCGGTGAGTTTTTTACCAATTTGATTTCCATATATTGACATATTTGTAAAAATATGTTATACTTATACCAACAAAACACCGCAAGGATACGAAGGGACACACCACCGCCATGACAGTTTCATACCGCGCAATCCCCTGCATCTACACCTCCCCCGAGCTGGGGGCATACACTGCCTACGCCATTCTCTGCATCGACGGGACGGACAGCGAGATCGTCCGGCTGGAGGACTTCAGCCCCAACCGTGAGGAAGCCGAGGCCTTTGCCGCCGAGATCACAGCGGGGCAGCTCGATCCCATCCATCTCACAGATGCCGCCGAGGATTTTCTTTGCCTGGCCTACGCCGCCGACTAATCATCCCAAAACAAAAAGGGACACCGCGCCGACTGGCGGGCATCCCCCCAAAAAAACAAGTCCCAATTTGACGATATGTTCCCGGCCAAACGCCATTGCATGAGGCTTCTCCCGGGAGGGAGCTGGCACGGCGTCGCCGTGACTGAGGGAGAATGCGTAAACGATAAATTCAGCTGAATCGTATGCTTGCGCAGGCTCCTTCCACCACTTCGTGGTCCCCCTCCCTCTCGGAGGGAGGCTTGGGTAAGACAACCGCCGCAGCGGAAATACAAAAGGTGATTGGAAGAAAAACAAAGCGGGCATCGCACGGATTCGTGCGATGCCCGCTTTTCTTTGCGGATCGGTGATTACTGAATTTCGCCCTTCTTGCGGCGGCTCTCGGCCTTCAGGCGCAGCTCGGTGTTGAGGATGCGCTTGCGCAGACGGATGCTCTTGGGGGTAACCTCGATGAGCTCGTCGTCAGCGATGAACTCAATGGCTTCCTCCAGGGAGAAGACCACAGGGGTCACCAAGCGCAGAGCCTCGTCGGCACCTGCCGAGCGGATGGCGGTAAGCTGTTTCTTCTTGCAGGGGTTCACCGCAATGTCGCCGCCCTTGGGGTTCTCGCCCACGATCATACCCTCGTACACGGGGGTAGCGGGGCCGATGAACATGGAGCCGCGATCCTGGGTGTTGTACAGACCGTAGGAAGTGGTCTCGCCGTCCTCGGAGGCAACCAGGGAACCGGTATAGCGCAGGGAGATATCGCCGCGGTAGGGCGCGTAGCCTGCGAACAGGGAGTTGATGATGCCCTCGCCGCGGGTGGCGTTCATGAACATGGCGCGATAGCCGATGAGGCAACGGGCGGGGATCAAATATTCAATGCGCATCCGGGTGCCGGTGCTGTTGGGATTCATCTCCAGTAGCTCACCCTTGCGGCGGCCAAGCTCCTCCACCACAGGCCCGACGTAATCGCAGGGCACGTCCAGGGAGACCTTCTCCATGGGCTCGTGCTTCTGCCCATCGATCTCGCGGAAGAGAACGTGGGGCATGGAGCAGGTCAGCTCGTAACCCTCGCGGCGCATGGTCTCAATGAGGATGGAGAGGTGCATCTCACCGCGGCCTGCCACCTTGAAGCTGTCGGTGGTCTCGCCGTCGGTCACCCGCAGAGACACATCCTTGAGCAGCTCACGGTAGAGGCGCTCACGGAGCTTGCGGGAGGTAACATACTTGCCCTCGCGGCCGGCAAAAGGAGAGTCATTGACCGAGAAGGTCATCTCCATGGTAGGCTCGCTCACCTTCACGAACTCCAGGGGCTCGGGGCAGGCGAGGGAGGTAATGGTATCACCGATGGTGATGTCCTCAGCCCCCGAGAAGCAGACGATATCGCCCACCTTGGCTTCGGTCACGGGAACCCGGGACAGGCCGTCGATCTGATAGAGGGACACGATCTTGGTCTGCTTGGGGGTCATGCCCGAGTGGAAGTTGGTGATCATGGCTGCCTGATTCTGACGGATCATACCCCGCTCAATTCGGCCGATACCGATGCGGCCCACATAGTCATTGTAGTCAATGGAGGAGACCAGAAGCTGCAGCTCGCCGTCCTCATCCCCTTCGGGGGCGGGCATATATTCAAGAATGGTATTGAACAGGGGCTTGAGGTCGGTGCCGGGCTCAAAGGGTGAGAGAGATGCGGTACCGGCGCGGCCCGAACAGAAGATCATGGGGCTGTCCAGCTGTTCATCGGTGGCATCCAGATCCATCAGCAGCTCCAGCACTTCTTCCTCCACCTCTTCCAGGCGGGCATCGGGCTTATCAATCTTGTTGATGACCACGATAACGCGGTGGTTCAGTTCAAGAGCGCGCTGCAAAACGAAACGGGTCTGGGGCATGGGGCCCTCAGCCGCGTCCACCAGCAGAAGAACGCCGTTGACCATCTTCAGAATACGCTCCACCTCGCCGCCAAAGTCGGCGTGGCCGGGGGTATCGATGATGTTGATCTTCACTCCCTCATAGTGAACGGCCGTGTTTTTGGCCAGGATGGTGATGCCGCGCTCCTTCTCCAGGGCGTTGTTGTCCATCACACGCTCCTCGGTGGCCTGGTTTTCGCGGTACACACCGCCTTGCTTCAGCATTTCGTCGACCAGGGTGGTTTTACCGTGGTCTACATGGGCAATAATCGCAATATTGCGCAAATCTTCGCGTTTCAAGCTTATCGTCTCCCCGTATTTTTCGTTAGAATATTTCCATAATTATATATTATAGCATAACCGCTTCGTTTCGCATATAGGCATAGAGCTGATATTTTTTTTGTTTTTCCGTTTTTTTTCATCGTTCTGCACAACTTCCCGTTCAAGCAGTTGATCTTTGTTTGATTATCAGCAAATATTTTCTGCGGTTTTGATCGACCGATATCAAACATCTTCTCCCGCAAGACAAAAGCGAAAGCATTTGATATATATCGAATAATTGTTTTATTTTTATAAAATTATCGTTTTTTCTTTCTCGATTTGCTCGATATTTATCTATCATCACCTTCGACATTTCTCGTTCGATATATATCAAATTCGCATGATCAAATTTGCCGCACGTCGAAGATTATCCCCATATATCCATCTATATTCATCAAACATTTGACGTTTTTTGAAAGAAAACGCTTGACAAGATTCAAGAAACATGGTATACTGCACTTGATTAAGGTATAATATCTAATGTACGGGGGACCGACAAATGGAAATTAAACTTCTGCGCGAACCTAATCTGATCTTTGAAGCCGCCATGCTTCTGTATAACAGCCGCAACGGAGAATCCTGCCGCGAACTCAAAAACGCTATCCTTAAAAAATTCGCCATCGACCCCGAAGTGCTGGACAGCTGCTTCGACGCCATCATCGAGCTGTCCGAGCACGTGACCCGCAGTCTGTCGGCCGATGACAGCCTGCTGGATTTTCTCTTCCGCCGGCACAGCGGTATGAAGAGCTGCTTCGCTTTCTATCTCATTCACAACGCCTGCCGCCGCTCCGCCCCCAGTCCCGAGGCTGATCTGGTGGCGCTGCGGGACCTGTCCAAACCCATCTTCTTCCTCAACCTCACCTCCCTGCTCATCGGCGAATTTGCCCCCGATGACTATGACGGGGAGATCACCAACTACAGCGAGTTCATCGCCTTCGTGGAGAGCATGAATATTCCCGCCGATGAGAAGTGGGAGATCTGCCGCTTCTACAACGGCTTCGACCACTACCGCAGTGCGCTGGCCGATATCCTTGAGGAAGCCATCCGTCTGTGGCGGGAGAAGTACGACATTGTCAAGCACTATGTGGGCTGGTTCCTTTCGGCGGTCAACGAGCCCCTGGGCAGCGGCGGCGTTGACTTCATCGAACAGAACTACGGCATCAATGTGCCCACTTCCATCGATGCGCTGTATCTCCAGCCTTCCATTATGATGTGCAACTCCACCCGCTACCTCATGAACTTCACCGATGAGCAGGAGAACGATTTCTTCTACGTGGGCGTGCTTTTCGAGCCCCTGAAGGAGATCACCCAGACCTCCACCCTGGAAGATAAACTCTGCCGCACCCTGCGCACCATCGGTGACCTGCGGAAATTTGAAATTCTGAAGCTTCTGGCCGAATCGCCCAAGTACGGTCAGCAGCTTGCATCCCTGCTGGACATTTCCACCGCCACCGTTTCCCACCATATGTCCCTTTTGATGGAGAGCGGCTTTGTGGAGATCAAGCGGGATGCCAACCGCATCTACTACGCCCTCAACAAGAAAAAGCTCCGCGATTTCATCGACGAGCTTGGGGATGCCCTGCTGGGCTGATCCCCGCCGATCCCATCGGCCACAAATTCCACGCAAGGAAGCCTTCCCCGAAGGCTGCGGTGATTCCCATGTACAAAGCCCTTATTTTTGATCTGGACGGCACCATTGCCGATACCCTTCCCGCCATTTTGGTGGCGCTGAACGCCACCATGCGCCGCTTCGGCTATCCCGAGCACGATATCCCCGCCCTGCGCAGCTTCATCAATAACGGTGCCCGCAAGCTCATTACCCGGGCCATGCCCGAAGCCGAGCGCACCGAGGCGCAGATCGATGCCGTTCTCGCCGACTACGACGCGGCTTACACCGAAACTTACCTGCAAACCGAAACCACCTACCCGGGGCTGGATGCTGCCATTGCCACGCTTCACGCCCGTGGATACCGCATCGGTGTCCTGTCCAACAAGCAGGATTATATGGTGAAGGGGCTGTGCGCCCAGCTTCTTCCCCACACGGTGGAGATCGCCTATGGCCAGCGGCCGGGCTACCCCACCAAGCCCGATCCCACCGTCCCCCTGGCTCTGGCGGCCGAGTTGGGTGCCCAGCCCCATGAAGTTGCCTTCATCGGGGACAGCGATGTGGACATCAGGACCGCCATCGCCGCCGGATTTGCCCCCATCGGTGTGGCCTGGGGATACCGCCCCGCTGAGCTCCTGCTGGAAGTGGGGGCGCAGACCGTCCTCCCCTCCCCCGATGCCCTGACTGAATTTTTCCATTAAGGAGACCCCATGTATAAGCTTCTGATCCTCGACCTGGACGGCACCATCGCCGACACCAGCCACACCATCCGCGAGGCCGCCAACCTTGCACTGCGGCACTTCGGTCACCCCGAGCATGATGCCGAATCCTTTGCCGCCTGCCTGGGCGGCGGTTCCTACAGCTTTATGGGCAAGGCCCTCCCCCCTGAGGCGCGTACCGAGGAGCATATCAAAGAGGTGGTAGCCGAGTTCTGGCGCAACTACGACATCACCCATATTCATGTGGACGAGACCTACCCCGGGATGGATACGGCCGTGGCCGCCCTCCACGCGCAGGGGATGCGCATTGCCGTTCTCTCCAACAAGCGAGAGTATATGACCAAGCCCCTCATTGAAAAGCTTCTCCCCGGTATGGCCTCCCCTGTGGTGGGGCGCCGCGCCGATATCGTTGCCAAACCCGATCCAACCGCCGCCCTTGCCATTGCCGCAGCGTGCGGGTGCGCTCCCCACGAGGTTGCCCTGGTGGGAGACACCGACTCGGATATGGAGACAGCTCACCGTGCAGGCTTCCTGGCGGTAGGTGTCGCCTGGGGCTATCAGCCGCCGGAACACCTGCGGGAAGCAGGAGCCGATGTGATCCTGGAAACCCCCGCCGATCTGTTCACCTATTTTGCCGGGAAATGATCCTCCGGCCTTTGCCGATCCTTGATTTTCGGGAGGTGTTTATATGAGCCCCGCCATCAAGACCCGCCTGCTTTCCTCCATGGAGAAGTGTTTTCCCGACGAGGAAATCGAAAGCAAATCCCCCCTCACCCATATCTCAGTCCTGCGGGGAGAACAGCTCTCCTTCCAGCTGGCCTGTTTCCGGGATGCCGCCGTTCCCTTTTCCTGCGTCGATCTGCAGCTCGGCGGCAGCCTTGCCCCCTATGCCCGGGTCAGACAGGTGGAGTGCATCCCCAGCCTGATGCCCGCCTACCCCAACAGCGATGACGGCTATCTCCGCACGGCTCCCGGCCTTTATCCCGATCTGCTGGCCCCCCTGCAATACGGTGGACGGGTTTCTCTGCCCCCCAATCAGCTGCGCAGCCTATGGATCACCCTCTCCCTGCCCGATGATCTGCCCGCAGGGGAGCATACACTCACTCTGGAACTCCGTGATCCCACCGGCGAGGTGCTGTCCCACGACGACCTGCAGGTGAAGCTGATCGACGCCCGCTTGCCCGAGCAGACGCTGATCTTTACCCAGTGGTTCCATTGCGACTGCCTGGCCGACTACTATCGGGTAGAGGTCTTCTCGGAGGAGCACTGGGCCATCATCGAGCGGTTTGTCCGCACCGCCGTACAGAACGGCATCAACCTGCTGCTGACCCCCGTATTTACCCCTCCCCTTGACACTGAGGTGGGCGGGGAACGCCCCACCGTTCAGCTGGTGGAGGTGGTCCGCGAGGGAGAGCAGTACAGCTTTGATTTTGCCCGCCTTGACCGCTGGATCGACATGTGCGACCGATGCGGCATCAAATATTTCGAGATATCCCACCTCTTTACCCAATGGGGTGCGGCCCATGCCCCCAAGATCATGGCCACCGCCGAGGGAGAATACCGTCGCATTTTCGGCTGGGAAACCGACGCCGCAGGGGAAGCGTATGTAGCCTTCCTCCGTCAGTTCCTTCCCGCTTTCCTTGCCCATATGCAGGCGCGGGGGGATGACCGGCGCTGCTTCTTCCACATCTCCGATGAACCCAACGCCGCCCAGCTGGAGCAATACTGCACCTCCGCCGCACCGGTGAAGGAACTGCTCCGGGGCTATCCCATTATGGATGCCCTCTCCAACTTTTCCTTCTGGGAACAGGGGGTAGTGGAGATGCCCATCGTTTCCTCCAACCACATCGAGCCCTTCCTTGAAGCCAAGGTGCCGGGGCTGTGGACCTACTACTGCTGTGCCCAGAATCGGGATGTGAGCAACCGTTTCTTCGCCATGCCCGGCGCCCGGACCCGCATCATCGGGGTGCAGATGTACAAGTACAACATCGCCGGCTTCCTGCAGTGGGGCTATAATTTCTACTTCAACCGTCACTCCTGGGATTCGGTCAATCCCTTCCTCGACAGCACCGGCGGATGCTGGGTTCCCTCGGGGGATCCCTATTCGGTCTACCCAGCGCCCGACGGCAGTCCGTGGGAAAGTATGCGCATCGTCCTCTTCCGCGAGGCGCTGGAGGATCTCCGTGCCCTGCAGCTCTGCGAGTCGCTGTACGGGCGGGAATACGTCCTTGCCCTGATCGAGGACGGGCTGGATGCCCCCCTCACCTTCTCCCGCTATCCCCGGGATGCCGAGTATCTCCTGCGTCTCCGTCAACGGGTCAACACCACCATCGCCGCGGCTGTGCAAAGGGCATAAAAAAAGAGCCCCCGAAGGGGCTCTGCAAAGGGACTCGCGGATGATTATTTCTTTTTGAACAGGCTGCCAAGGCCGCCCAGCAGATCCGAAGCCTTGTCCAGAGTAAGCTTTGCTTTGACGCCGTCCACGATCTTCTGGATGATCTCATCGGGCAGGTCGATGCCCAGAAGTCCCTCCAGGGTCTTGATGGGCTCTGCCTTGAATTTGGCCATCAGGTTGTCGCTGCCCTTGATCTTCTCGGTGATCTCTTCAATTTTCTCTTTGATTTGGGATTCATTCAGGTTCATCAGTCAATCTCCTCTCAAATTTCCGTGTGCAAAGAGCACGTACGATAGTTTAATTATACACGCCTGCCCCAACGAAGTCAAGCACCGAATTCGAAAACATTCTTTGAACACTTTTCCGCATAAAATATACCGTCCGTAAACTAATTTTATATAACAAAGGAAACAACGCCATGTCTCTTACCGTACCTGCGGGCTACCGCTCCCTGCTGGACCTCCGTCAGACCGAGGTCGCCATCAAAAAAGTCAAGGATTTCTTCGAGCGCGATCTGGCCATCGAGCTCAATCTCACCCGTGTATCCGCGCCCCTTTTCGTTCCTGTGGGAAGCGGTCTCAACGACACCCTCAACGGGGTGGAGCGCCCCGTCAGCTTTGACCTGGGGGAAACCGGCTGCGAAGCCGAGATCGTCCAGTCCCTGGCCAAGTGGAAGCGCTATGCCCTGGGGGTATACAACTTTGAGCCCGGCGAAGGTCTTTACACCGACATGAACGCCATCCGCCGCGACGAGGACACCGACAATATCCACTCCATTTTTGTGGACCAGTGGGACTGGGAGAAGATCATTCATCACGCCGACCGCACCCGGAAAACCCTCCACGCCACGGTGCGCCGCATTTATGAGGTGATCAAGCACACCGAGCGTTACATCGCCGATGACTACGATTTTGCCGGCCGTATGCTCCCCGAGGAGATCACCTTCATCACCGCCCAGGAGCTCTTCGACCGCTACCCCGACAAAACCGCCAAGGAGCGGGAATACCTGGCCGCCAAGGAATACGGTGCCATTTTCCTGGAGCAGATCGGCGGCGCCCTGCGCAACGGCCAGCCCCACGACGGCCGCGCCCCCGACTACGATGACTGGGCGCTCAACGGAGATATCATTGTCTACTATCCCGTGCTTGACATCGCCCTGGAGCTGTCCTCCATGGGTATCCGCGTGGATGAGGAATCGCTGATGCGTCAGCTTACCATCCGCGGCTGCACCGAGCGGGCAAACCTGCCCTTCCACGCCGCACTCCTGCGGGGCGAGCTGCCCTACACCATCGGCGGCGGCATCGGCCAGTCGAGACTTTGTATGTTCTTCCTGCGCAAGGCCCATGTGGGCGAGGTGCAGTCCTCCATTTGGCCGGAGGAAACGGTAAAGGCCTGCCGCGAGAGCGGAATTCAGCTGCTGTAAATGACATCGGGGAAAACTTTTTCAAAAAAGTTTTCCCCGAATCCGCCTTTGTCAACTTTGTAATGAAGAACGAAAGGAGATGCCATGCGTCCGCCCCGACACATCATCCGCACCTATGCATTGCGTGAACTGTGCCGCCGCCCGGCTGCTTTTCTCGGCGGCTTTTTGTGCTGCTTTGCCGGGCTTCTGATCGCCCTGAATATGCTCTTTATGCAGTACGGCTCATACCTGGCTGAAATTGACCGCACCGCCGCCGACGGGCATCTCCAGCTTCCGGGTCTCACCCAAGCCGAAGTTGAATCCATCGCCAAGCTTCCCTATGTCCGTTCCGCCGAAGCGCGCTGGACCGGAAAAAGCTACACCGCGCATATTCTGCTGGTGGACGGGGATCCCGCCCGTCTGCGGGAGGACTGTGACCGAATCCTACGGGATACGGGGCTGATCAATTCCCCCCTCTGTGTGGGAAATACATACTATGAGATGTATGGGCCGATGCCCAACTGGATCAACCGGGATTATACAGATGCAGCCACCGCGGTCTTTGGGCTGCAGGTCTTGCCGCTGATGTTGGTGCTGGGGCTGTTTGTCGCCTTCAGCATCGGCTCGGCTGCCGGGATCAAGCTTTCTCAGGATGCCGCCGATTATGCTGCCATGCGAAGCTTTGGGATGTCCTCCGGCAAGATCTGCCGCCTTCTGCTTGCGCAGTATACACTGCTTTTTCTTGTCGCGACAGCGCTTGCCCTCCCCGCCGCCGCGCTGATCTTCCTTATATTTTCGCGCTTTCTCGCCGGTCATTTCACCATCGACTACTGGCAGCTGCGCTTCGCCATCCCCATCTCCGAGACCCTGTGCTTCATTCTCATTCTTTTGGTCATGAGCACCGCTGCGGTGACACTGACCGTCTATCGCCGCCTGCGCAGGGCATCCCGCCGACGGGACGGAATCGGAGATGAAGCCCCACTCGCCGTGGCTTCTTTGCTGCGGGGCGGGCTGAGGCGTTATCCCCTGCTGCACCTGCTCCGCAACGGACGTGCCTCGATATCCGCGATGCTTCGCCAAACCGCACTGCTCTGCCTGCCCCTTTTTTTCGTTCTGCTGGCCATTTTCGCCTACGGGGTCCGCACCCAGGCCGAACTGACCGACTGCACCTTCTCTCTGCACATGGGGGAAGTTCCCCTTCGCACCGAGCGCTGCGCGGAAATTGCCGCTCTGCCGGGAGTAGAGCGCACCGAACTGCTCCACCCCTACCACGACGGCAGTTACGGCGGCATTCGCATCTGGTGTGCTGACGGTGATGCCGATGCACTCCGGCCGGTCATGGAAGCCGTGGCAGCCGCCGACGGTCTGCTCTTTGTGGACCATCCTCGGGAGGATCAGTTGGTCACCCTGCAGAGCGATGTCAATACGGTCTTTTATCTGCTGGAAGCCGCCCTGCTTTATCTCGGTGCCCTTGCCGTGCTGGCGGCAGAACAGTATGCCGCGCTTCGGCGGCGCAGAGGCGAATTCGCTACCCTTCTCTCTATGGGTGCCCATCACCGCCAACTGGACGTCTTCTGCCGCCCCACCATGATCATCGCCGCCGTTTCCCTGCTCATCAGCCTGGCCGCATCGGCCTGCCTCATTCTGCTGTTTACCGAGGGTAGCTTCTACCTGCGCCCACTCTTCATCATTTCCCTCACAGCGGCACTGGGAGGCCTTCACCTGGGGATTCACGCATGGATCTGCCGCCGCTTCACCCGCGGAATTGCGAAACAAAACCCCGCACATCTGCTCAAGGAGGAACTCTGATGGAACAAACCGACATCATCCTGCAATGCCGCCAGCTCACCCGTCTGTATCGACAGGGAGAAAGCACAGTCCGCGCGGTGGACAACTGCAATCTGACCCTCCGCCGTGGCAGCATCACCGCCATCATGGGCCGCTCCGGCTCGGGAAAATCCACCCTCCTGCATCTGCTGGCTGGAATGGAATCCCCCACCGCAGGCGAGATCAGCATCGTTGGGCAGGATATCCTGCGAATGTCCGAGGGTGAGCGCTCTGCCTTCCGCTGTCTTGCGCTGGGCTTTGTCTTTCAACGCTTCCACCTGCTTCCCGTGCTGACCGCCGAGGAAAACATCCTCATGCCCGCCCTCATCAGCGGGCGCCCCGCTTCCATGACTTATCTGGACGAACTCTGCGATCAGCTCCATCTGTCCCACCGCCGCCGACATTTCCCCGCACAGCTGTCGGGGGGACAGCAGCAGCGGGTGGCCATTGCCCGCGCCATGATCAACCGCCCGCAGATCCTCTTCGCCGATGAACCCACAGGCAGTCTCGACCGCGCCTCTACCGAAGAGCTTTTGACACTGCTCCACAGCTCGGTCAAACGCTTCGGGCAAACCCTTCTGCTCGTCACCCATGACCCGCAGGTTGCTGACATTGCCGATACCGTCTATGAAATGGATGACGGCATTCTGCGGCATCTCCGCGGTCAAATTTCTGCTTAGGAGGCTTGACTATGCCCCGTTTTCTCCGTCTGTCCCGCACGGGATTTGCTTATTTTGCACTGCTGGCGGTCCTGCTGGTGTGCCAGTTCGGCGCGTCACTGCTGTGCAGTTTTCTGTGGCCTGCGCTCACCGAGCACCCCCTCTACGTTTGGGTGCTCAGCTTTCTTCCGCTGTACGGCATCGCCATGCCGATCTGCCTGATCATCCTCCGCCGGGAGCCCTGCATCCCTGATCCCGAGCCGAAGCAGGCGCAGATGACGGTGGGCAAGTGGCTCCTGGCCCTGCTGATCACCTTCGGGCTGATGTTTGTGGGCAGCATCATGGGGTCCCTGCTCAACGCCCTTCTCGGCGCGCTGACCGGCAAGGCGATCACCAATCCCGTCAGCGATCTTGTCATGGACGGCAATCCCTGGATCACTATTCTCTGCACCGTCATCCTCGCCCCCCTGGGAGAGGAATTCCTCTTCCGTCGCCTGCTCATCGACCGCACCCGGCACCTGGGGGACAAAACCGCCGTTCTTCTCTCGGCCCTCATGTTCGGCGCATTCCACCTGAATCTGCACCAGTTTTTCTACGCATTTCTGGTGGGGCTTGTGTTCGGCTACCTCTATCTGCGCACCGGCAAGCTGCGCTGGTCGGTGGCGCTGCACGCTGCCCTCAACCTGGTGGGCAGCGTACTGATACCCATGCTTCTCCGCCGCTTCCAGCCCCTGCTCGACCTGTACAGCAGCGGAATGCCCGACCCGTCCACACAAACGCAGGAAGTGATTGGCACCATGCTCTCCCTTCTGCCCGAGCTGGCACTTCTGTTCGCCTACTACACCTTTGTGCTGGGCTCGGTCATTTCGGTGATCGTCCTCGCCATCACCTGCCGCAAACGCCTGCACTTCTCCGCCACGCCGGAGCAACCTCGGGCCGCTTTTCTCGATGCGGGAATCCTGTGTTTCTTCCTGCTGTGCGCCGTAATGATCTTTTTCATATAATTATCGTGGAGGAAGCCTTTTGAAAAAGGCTTCCCCCACACCCCCAGCGAAAACTTTCATCCGGGGCACTGCCGGAAGTTTTTGGGGGCTTGGGGGACTTTTTTCAAAAAGTCCCCCAAATGTTTTCTCCCGTTTTGGGGTAAACTACGGAAAACCCCAAAGGAGAACACCCATGGAAAACGAAACCAACGTAACCCCCGAAACCGAAAAAACCGCTTTTGACGACATCGTCAAAAGCGGATCCATTGTAGCCAAAAATTCCCGCGAAAGCATCCACTGCCTGTCCATCATCGGGCAGATCGAAGGACATTACCTGCTGGGCGAGAATCAAAAGGCCACCAAATACGAGCACATCATCCCCCTGCTGGCCGCCATCGAGGAGAGCGACGAGATCGACGGTCTGCTGGTGGTGCTGAACACCATGGGAGGCGACGTGGAGGCAGGCCTTGCCATCGCCGAGATGATCGCCAGTATGCGCAAGCCCACCGCATCCCTGGTGCTGGGGGGCGGACACTCCATCGGTGTCCCCCTGGCCGTGTCGGCTAAGGTGTCGCTGATCGTCCCCACCGCCACCATGACCGTCCACCCCGTCCGCATGACGGGACTTGTGGTGGGAGTCCCTCAGACCTTCCGCTACTTCCAGCATATGCAGGAGCGGATCCTTCGCTTCATCGCCGACCATTCCCGCGCCGACATCGATCATCTGCGGGAGCTGATGATGAAGCCCGACGAAATCGCCACCGACGTGGGCTCCATTCTGGACGGTCGGGAAGCGGTGGAGGCGGGGATCATCCACCGCATCGGCGGCCTGTCCGATGCCCTGGATGCCCTGCGGGAGCAGATCGCCGCAGGAAAAACACAGAAAGTATAACGAGGGGGGCGCGCTGATTTGCGCGGCCCCCTCTTTTTCATCGTATGCTTCATCCTTTTTGATTCTCTGCATCGTTTATCTATATAGAAAGGTGGTGGTCAGATGGAATATTCCGATTGGGACCTTGTGCGCGAAATAAAAAACGGTAATGAAGATGCAATGGAAATTCTGATACGCCGCTATTATCCGCAGGTTTTTCGATACGTTAAGCAAATGATCGTATCCGAGCAGGATTCCTACGATGTGACACAAGATATCTTTCTGTCGGTGATTCAAAATATTTCACGCTATCTGCCGCTGAAAAAATTCGGCTCGTGGCTGTTTACCATTGCACACAACAAGTGTATGGACTATTTCAAAACCAATCGTTCAAACCGCTTTGCAGATATCACCGAGATAGAGATACACGATTCGGGAACGCCGTTTGACAAACAAATCATTGATTCTATCGTCATGGATGAAGCACTGGCAAAACTCACACCGCCGCAGCGCGAGGTGGTGATCCTGCATTTCATTCATCGGTTTACCGCCAAACAGATTTCCCGTATGACCCAAACGCCACTGCCTACCATAAAATCAAGAATTGCTGTATCAAGAAAACGATTAAAAGAATTGTTAGAGGAGAACCGATATGAATGATCGAATGGAAACCAACATAGAGCGCACGATAGAAAATCTGCGTTCTTCGATGCCGACAAAGCTACGAAAACAGACCACTCTTTCTATTCTGTTACGGATTGCTGTGCGTGAAATGAATCTGATTATGCTGACCTGCGTACTTGGCGGCATTCTTGCCTGCGGGTATATTTTCACGGATATTCTGTCAATGCCAACAGTTACCGTATTCTGTACAACACCGCTTCCGCTTCTTTTGCTGTTTCACAGCTATGTGCTTCGTCAAAATGAAGCAATGCGGGAACTTGAAGATACATTCTGCTATTCCTATGCAGAAATGTTGATAGCACGGTGTATGGTAATATCCGCTTACGCAGTATTATCGTTAGTTTGCTTGTGCGTGACGGTTCATTTGACATCATCTGTTTCCATCATCCGATTGCTTTTATGCGGGGCATTGCCGACAGTTTATTTATCTGCCGCCCTGCTTGGAATAGCTGCCAAGGTGCGCAGCCCGGAGAGCATTTCGATTGTTGCGACAGCTCTTTGGCTGGCATTGAGCTTTGCTATGCTGTACTTTCCGCTGAATGAATTGCTCATGCACACATCACTGATCACATTTACCATCCTGCTTATCGTAGGGCTTGTATTATATAGTATCAGTATCATCCAAATATCTCGGAGGACAAAATATGCGATCAATTTTATGTGAAGCGAAAAAACATCTTTCGTTCCGCGAAACCTGGGTTGGGTATATACTTGCCGTTGGATTTTTAATTATTTCGGTAAAAAACACCGTATATACCATCCCGGACGTTGCCGAACAATGGAACAACATTTTTCAAAACATCTATACGTACGGTGCGACACTGTCTGCATTTCTTGTTGCAATCGGCATATCAAGGCTCATGTGTTATGAACATGAAAGAAAGACGGATGCTATTTTGTATACCGCAACAAACGGCAGACGCATTTCCTTTTTATCGAAAATAGGATTTGCGGTGCTGTACTGTGCTGCTGTTGTTATCATCATTGGTACTGTCAGCATTGTGATTCACGGTTCGATCTTCGGTTTTGAAAATGCTTTTTCTGATATCGAGTATTGCCGTTACTTCACGAATGGGGTGCCCGCAGTTTCCAATCTCGTATACAGTATCGTTCAGTATCTGTTTTTGTTCCTTGGTGTATTGTATTTTGCAGGCTTTGTTATGCTCGTGGCAACACTTACAAAACGTACAGCACTTACCATCTGTATCAGCGGAGGAACATATCTCGCATTGCTGACTTATTATCTTGTGGGTTCAGGCTTTCTGCGAGGAATCGCCATTGATATTGCGGATACTGTATGGCGGTTCAGTTTCGCCGGATTTATGCTGCAGGAGTCCTATTCCCGGTTCCCAGTTCTGAATTGGGTAGGCGAATGGAGTAGTGCGTGGAAAACGGTTCTGTTGGTGATCGGTATTGTTTTAGCAGAAGGTGTTCTTCTGTGGCAGCTGTGGCGAAAGAAGGACCGAAAATGAGAGCCGAAATAAAACATATATTGCGTACCCCATTGTATTGGTTGGTACTGATTGCCGGGATCGGTGCAAGGACAGTCTTTGCATATCTGGATTTCAAACATCGTTTGAATAGCTACTGGACATTATCGGATGAATATTGGAGCAGACTTGGCTCAATTACAGTTGCCTTTTTGATACTGCTTGTCCTCATTCACCGATTTTCTGTGGATTATGAAAACAACACATATTCAGTCATTGCAAGTACAGCGTATGGACGAAAGAAACTGTACTTTGAACGTCTGGCTGCAGGATGCCTTATGGCTATTCTCGGCGTGGTAATCTTAACCATAGCGAATATTGGTATTACGCTGACGATCGGCCGCAGTTCTATTACACCGACGGATTGGTTATATGGATTTGCTTCGCATACAATTGTTGTTATTGTAGGGGCTGTCGGTTACTTTCTTGTATCAGCGTTTGTATGTGACGCTATTTCAAATCATCCTGCCTCTATGTGTATATGTGGTCTTCCATTGGGTATCAGTTATTTTATCAATATCGGAATAATCGAAGAATTTGATCTGTTTTGGTTTATTCGATACGGATTTTTCACGGAACTTTTAAGAGGCCGATGGGTTTATTCGTTACCCGCATTTTGGGGTATATGGTATCCGGTCATGATTGTCGGAGTATTTATTTTGTCTATTTACAGGAGAAAGGAACGCAAATTGTTATGAAACTTGTGTTTGAAAATATCAGTAAACTTTACGGAGATTTTCCCGCTTTATCGGGGATCAATCTTTCGCTTGAAAACGGTGTGTACGGATTGTTGGGACCGAACGGTGCGGGCAAAACCACTCTGATGCGGATTATGACCGATCTTTTGAAACCGTCCACGGGCAGAGTCTTGCTTGACGGTAAGGATATCGCGGTGCTCGGTGCAGACTTTCGCCGCAGACTTGGCTATCTTCCGCAGGATTTCGGATTTTATCCAAACTACACCGCAGAACAGTATCTTTTGTATATTGCAAGGCTGAAAGGGCTTACCAGGTTTGAAGCAAAAAAGCAAACGGGTGATTTGCTGGAAATGGTGGGGCTGCATGAGAAGCGGGGGCAGAAAATGAAAGGGCTCTCCGGTGGTCAGCGTCAGCGGGTAGGCATTGCACAGGCGCTTCTTGGTGATCCCGATATCCTGGTACTCGACGAACCAACCGCAGGACTTGACCCGGAGGAGCGCATCCGATTCCGCGGTATTATCAGCAATCTATCAAGACAAAAGACGGTATTGTTATCCACGCACATCGTTTCTGATCTTGAAGCGGTTGCAAACGAAATGATTCTGCTGAAAAAGGGGCATATCCTTACCGTTCAGAAGCCTCACGATCTTCTCCACGTACTTGACGGAATGGTTTGGACGGTTTCTCTCCCTTGCGAAAAGGAAAGAGGGTTTGCCGAAAAGTATCCTTGCAGCAACACGATGCATGACGGAACAAACAGCGTACTCCGCTTGCTCTCAAAAGAGAAACCGCATGAAAAAGCAACGCCCGAGCATCCGAACATGGAGGATCTGTATTTGTATTATTTTAACCGGTAACTCCTGACCGCCGGGGCACATCAAGCCAAAGTGCATTTCCAATCGAAGAAGCGACCGCGCAGCTCTGCAGCTGCACGGTCGCTCCTTTTTCGGGCATCCCGCATTATTTTGCTTTTACTTCGTAATACTTCCCGTCCCGCATATTCCGCTCGGCGCGATAGCCGTCGTGGAGATCGATGAAAGTCAGAGCCTCCAGAATCTCATAGCGATAGGAGAAATACACGCTTTCTCCGTATTTGAACCCGAAGGGTAAGCACATCTGATGCAGCATTTCCTTCCCCGAATAGGTGTCACAGTACACCGTCACCGACTCTCCCGGTGCCACAATCATGGGGGGAAGGGTGTATTTGCCCAGCTTGTTGGGGTTGTCGCTGAGCTGGTAGCCTGCAGTGGTAATGGGCTCATCGTAGGGGTTGTGCAGGATCAGGTAGTCCTCATTCCCCACCGTGGAGTAAGCGCTGATCACCAGACGGCGATTCTCTTCCTCGGGGCGAACGAAGATCGCACGTATCGTCACCGAGCCGCTGATGGCATCATCAACGCTGACGGTAAGGTCGTCAGTGTAAACCGGATCGCCGTTCACCGTCCAATGGGAGAAGGCATAGCCCACCACCGGGTGCGCCCGGAAGGTGACACCGTACTCGGTGATGTAGGTGCCGGAGAAATCTTCATCGATCTCCCACATCCCCTGGGTGACGTATCCGTTCTCAGGATCCCTCACATGAACCTTGAAGGTTTTGCCGCTGAAACGGAAGGCCTTCTTCAGGTCGGTGATCATGGTCCCCGGACGGTCCTCAGCGAACTTGTGGATCAGCCCCATCTGTTCCTCAATGTTCTTCATATTGTTCACCCGGTACTTGCTGGTGGTGGTGTACAGGGTGGCCTCAGCCAGGCGCTCCTGGTGCATGGAATCGGCCAGGGCAATATAATTCTCGGTGGAGAAGGCCCCGTTCATGACCTCGAGGCAATAGGAAACATACATCTCCTTGCACTCATCCCGCTTCATCAGGGCCTGGAAGAGCTCACTGCGGCGACGCTCGGTCTTGCTGAGAAGATAATTGGGCAGCAGCTGGCTGCCGGCCGACTCCCGGGAATCCATATCGTGCAAAAGGAAGCGCCAGCGGCCGTCGAAGACGGTGCCGGGCTGATATTCCTCGCCCACCGCGGCATAGTAGCGGTAGGCCTTATGGTTATTATAGGGCCAGTCCATGTTGTTGATGTAGGTGTTGATGGCGTAGTAGAAGAGGTAGTTCTCCACGTCCACAACCTGGCAGAACTCGGCGTAGACGGCATCGTCCCGCATATCGGCGACCTTGTACTTATTGTACATGGCGTTGTAGTCGTCGTACATATACTGGTCTTCTTCCATGGAGTCGATCTCGTAGCGCTTGTCGGGCTTATCCATCTCGGGGCCGGACACCACGCCCATCACGCCGGGATAGTAGCCGTAGTTCTCCTCGAAGAAGTCATCGCAGATCACGTCGTGCATCCACATACAGCCGTAGTATTCCCCGTTGATGTACACCGAGCAGGGCACTACAGTCTGGGTACAGGGGAACCCGCTGAGAGCTGCCGCCCTGTGCTTGAGCTCATCTCTGAGCTGTGCGCCGCCCGAGAGGTCGCTGGCCGTACTGCGCAGGAGAACCCGCTTGTAGTCCAGGCGGAGCCGTCCGCTGCCGTCCTCGGTGTAAATCTCACCGTAGAGGGGATAGTCAAACCTGAAGTTGACTTCTTCATAGTCCTTGCGTGCATAGAGCTTCAGGGATTTCAGTTTGGCCGCACGGGAATATGCTCCGGCAGGACGTACGCCCACCGACTGGTTGATGAGCTGATTGCCCGCGGGATCAAAGAACTCCACATTGACCTCTCGCTCTGACGCCCATCCCCGCAGATTATAGCCTGCCGGGGAGATGGCGATGGGCTTCTCGCCGGGATTGGCGGCAAGCCAATCGGCGCGGGTCTTGCCCTGCACCAAAATCCCTTCCTCATAGCCGAAGAGCTTATCGGGGTCGCAGGTGATGAAAACCGCCAGGGTATTGAACCGTTCGCCTGCTCCCTCGCCCACCACATAGGTGCTGCGGATGCTGTCTCCCCAGCTTCCGTCGGCATAATAGGGACGGACGGTCAGGCTGTAATAGCTGAGCTTCCCTTCCTTTGCCTCCAGCACAATGCCCGTGTCAGGGGAATAGCGGTGCATCTTCGCGGGGGACATGGCCAACACGGGATCCTCGCCGGTGAAGGTATAGAACACCGTGCATCCCTCGGGAACCGACAGGAAAACGGCAGTCTCCTCCTCATAGAACCCCGGCGCCGTGGTAAAAGCAACCTCGCTGACGGCACTCTCCTCCGGCACAAGAATTTCCTCTTCCTCCCGCATCAGCGCGGCAGTGCGGAAAGCGGCCAGCGTCAGCAGGCAAATGCCCAGGAGAAGAAGCTCAAACAGCAGCAGGTGCCATATTTTTTTCTTCTGCATAGGCCGTTAATTGTCGCCGGTGTATTCCACGAACATGACCGACTCAACCCCGGGCATGGCCATGAGGGTTTCCGCCAGCGCCGCGGACTTCTTTTTGCTGCGGACCTGCAGGGTCAGTTCGTTCCCGGATCGGGAAGCGATGCTGTTCTTGAGGGAATAATGCACCCCCGAAAGGGCCTGCATTACGCCGTCCTTGGCGGAGGTTTCATACTTGATCACCACCAGGTACCGCTTCACGCCAAAGCGGAGCAGCATGGCCAGCACATAGACCACGGCGATGAAGAAGGTACAGAGCAGCGCCACCTGATAAAGCCCCGCGCCGCAGGTAATGCCCACCGCCACCGCCCAGAACAGGAAGCCCACGTCCAGGGGATCCTTGACGGCGGAGCGGAAACGGATGATACTCAGGGAGCCCACCATACCGAGAGACAGTACGATGTTGGCCGAGATGGTCATGATAATGAAGGTAGTGACCAGGGTGGTCATGATCAGCAGCAGATTGAAGTTTTCGCTGTAGCAGCTGCCGCGGTAGAACAGGCGGTAGACCGCATAGATCAAGAGGCTGCAGACCAGCGCAATGGAAACACAGATAAAAATATGTTCAGGGGTAAGATCCAGCAGAAGCCCCGACTGGGCCAGGCTTTCCTTAAAGGCGTTGATGAGAGATTTCATGAATTCCGTCTCCTGATTGAATGATTTGATTTGGAGTAACCCGATACACCGATGCGACGCTCATGGCATCGCAGCAGAGGGTAAACTTGGATGCGGCAATGGGACAGTGGCGGAAGGCAAGCAGGCTGCCGATGTGGGCAGGCAGATACTCGTCGTACTTCACCTCAAGGATCACCGAATTCTGCGGGTAAATGAACTGGGTGACCTGATTCCGGTCAAAGAGATCGTAGCTGTTCACCGTTGCCCGCAGCTCGCAGTCAAAGGTGATGCGGGTGTTGGACAGGGGATGGCAGAAGGCCTCCCGGCGGTAGGTGACGATCACCCGGGGCATCAGTCCCCGCTCCCGGTGGAGGGTGTAGATCTCCTTCGCCATGGGCACATCATAATTCGCCAGCAGGCTGAAATCGCCCCGGGCGACCCCGTCGCACAGGGCACGGTCCACACGGAAGGATTCCTTCAAGATTTTATTTTTCCGCTTCTCCTTACATTCAAACGAAATCACGGCATCGCTTGAATTGTAGACTCTGAGCCGATATTTTTTTCGGTTGGCCGTTCCCGCCAGCTTTTCCATATAGGAGGACCGATAGCGGTCGTCCAGATACAGACTGCTGATGGTATAGCCCGACGCATCGGGGGCGTGCTTATCCATGGGCAAAACTGCACGGATGCGCCCGGACAGGATCAGATATTCCTCATAGGTGAGCAAATATTTGATCTCATTTCGCAGCAAGCGTCTCCCTCCTTTATTTGGATTTTCTTTATTGTACCATATAACCAAAAAAATGTCAATTCCCGCAAGAAAAAAGGCAGAGATGCCCCGAAATCTCGGCGCATCTCTGCCTGCGGAGAATCTCCCCCGCGATTATTTTTCCCCGGTGCCGGAGCCGCAGCTGCAGCCTCCGGATTTCGCCTTGGCGCACTGCTTGGCGTGGGGACAGCCCACACAGACGGCCCCACGCTTCTTTTCCCGGATGAGATAGAAGATCACACCCGCGGCAATGCCCACCAGCAAAACAATGAGAATAATATCTACCATAGCTTATTTCTTTGCCGCAGCCTCTGCGGTCACCTTTTTGTGAGAATGAACGATCATGGCCGCCACCCAGGCCGCCATGGCCAGGACAGCCGCCAGGCCCGCCAGCGCGGGGCCGATGGCAAGGGTCTCACCCGCGATCAGGGTACCAAAGGTGTAAACGGTGTACGCCACGGTGTAGCCCACCGCCAGCTGGAGGCCGATGCCGGCCCACAGCCACTTGCCGCTCTTCATCTCGGCGTTCATGGCGCCGATGGCGGCAAAGCAAGGAGGGGAGTAGAGGTTGAACATCAGATAAGCGAGGGCCGCCGCACGGGTAATCCCGAAGGCCAGCATAACCTCGTTTTCTGCCCCTTCCAGAATAGCCAGATCGTCAAGATTGAAGAAGTTGGCGATGGAGAAGCAGACAGCCAGGGTGCCCACCACATTTTCCTTGGCGATGAAGCCGGTGATGGCGGCCGCCGCCAGCTGCCAGGACAGAACACCCACCACAGGCACCAGCAGATAAGCAAAGGGACGTGCAATGGAGGCAAGAATGGAAGCATCTGCCACCTCGGCTACAGCAAAGCTCCAGGTGAAGCTCTGCATCAGCTGGACTGCCATGTTGCAGAGCAGAATGATAGTGGCTGCCTTGACGATGTACTCCCACCCCCGGCTGCACATGGATTTAAACGCACCCCACAGCGAGGGAAAACGGTATTCGGGCAGTTCAATGATGAAGTAGGACTTCCGCGCACGGTAACCGGTGATGGCGTTCACCAGCAGAGCGCCGAAGAAGATGAGCAGAATGCCCAGCAGATACATCAGGGCACTCACCCAGCCCGCATTGCCGAAGAAAGCACCGGCGATGAGGGAAATTACGGGAATCTTGGCACCGCAGGGCATGAAGGGTGCCAGCATTGCGGTGGCGCGGCGTTCCCGCTCACCACGGATGGTGCGGGAAGCCATAATACCCGGTACTGCGCAGCCCATCGTCATCACAAAGGGGATCACCGACTTGCCCGACAGGCCCACCCGCTTAAAGATGGGGTCAAGCACCACAGCCACCCGGGCCATGTAGCCGCAGTCCTCCAAGAGCGCGATGAGGAAGTACATCACCATGACCAGGGGCAGGAATCCCACCACTGCCACCACGCCGCCGATGATGCCGTCCACCAGGATGGCAGTCAGCAGAGGAGAGGCGTCGGCAAGCAGCTCACCCACCCAGCCCTGGAAGATCTCCAGCCAGCCTACCAGCAGGTCGGCCAGGGGTGTTCCCACCCAAACCTGGGAGATCTGGAAGACCAGGAACATCACCACGGCAAACATCGGAATACCCAGCCACTTATTGGTGAGTATCGCGTCGATCTTGTCGCCGATGTTGAAATCCTTCGTACGTACCCGGCGGGTCTCCACCGCCTCCACCAGACCGTTGACAAATGCAAAACGGCGGCGGTCCTCGGCCTCCACGGCAGCCCGATCCTCAAGATCGATCTCAGCCTGGCGATAGGGTACGGACTGGGCCTTCCCCACCGCTGCCACGGCAGCGGCCACCACTTCCTTCATTCCCCGGGAAGCAGTCGCGGCGGTGTTCACCACCGGACAGCCCAGCTTGACCGCCAGGGCCTTGGCATCGATCTTATTTCCCTTCTTGTCGTTGAGGTCGTGCTTATTCAGCGCCACCACCACGGGGATTCCCAGCTCCAGCAGTTGGGTCGTGAAGAACAGGCTGCGGGAGAGGTTGGTGGCATCCACGATGTTGATGATCACATCGGGATTTTCGTTTTTCACATAGGACGAGGTCACCGATTCCTCGGTGGTAAAGGGGGACATGGAGTAGGCACCCGGCAGGTCCACCGCGATCAGCTCCTTGCCGCCGCTGTAGGCCTTTTTGATGGGGTGCTCCTTTTTATCCACAGTAACCCCCGCCCAGTTGCCCACCTTTTCATTGGAGCCGGTGAGGGCGTTGTACATGGTGGTTTTCCCCGAGTTGGGGTTGCCTGCCAAAGCGATGCGCATTGTGTTTCCTCCAGAGTTTAATCGCCAAATAGACGGCGTGGTTAGTAAAAACTAACCGATGCCCGTAAAAAATCAGATTCCGGTTGTCTTCACACCCAAATGGCCTCGGCCAGCTGATTGTCAATGCTGTACCGGCCGTCCTTGATGGACACCGTGCAGCCGCCTCTCCGACGGGAGATAACGGTAATCTTCTCCCCGCTGTAGCAGCCGAGGGAAAAAAGAAAGGCATTCAGTTCCTCGTCATCGGTACGGATCTCCCGGATCACATACTCCTGACCTTCCACAGCTTCCTTCAAATTCATTCTGTTCACCGCGATTCTGTTTGTTCAGCATTCTGTTAGTGTTGGCTAACCTTTAGGCGAAAGAAAAAGTTAGCCCGTCCTAACCAGTTAACAGTATAGCACAATTGGGAAGAATTTGTCAAGATATTCCGCAAATTTTTTCAAAAAAACCGGTGCATTTCTTCAATTTACGGACGTCAGGGAAAGGTGATCATCGCCCTGCCCTTCCTGACCGCATAAGCAAGGGCGATCTTGGTACCGCTTTTGCGGGTGGTGGGGACACACTGCCCGTCGTAGTAGAAGATGCAGTATTGGCTGCGATCGATCATTTCGTAGTTGCGCTCCACATAAGCGGCTCTGCCCGCGCCCATGATCCGTTGGGGGAAATCGGTGTCCTCGTAGGATCGCAGCAAATACGCCCGATACTCGTCGCGGATGAGGGGAAATTCCGCACGCACGTAGATCCGTTTGATGTGGGGATATTTTCCCTTGAGTTCTGTCACAAGCGCATGGCACAGGCGATCAAAATCCCCCTTGCCGCCGAACAGAAACGTGTCCACCCGTTCGCGGGTGATCAGGCCTTCGATGGTTTCGGTCAATTTTGCTCTCAGCACATCGGTTTCGTTTATGGTTCTATGTCCAATGAAGCAGCAGGTGTTTTCTTGCATACATTTCTCCCAAGTAAATATTCTTTTACTTATTATACACTATCTTTCACTTGAAGTAAATATTTCTGCAATCTTATCTTATAATAATTGCCTCTTTTTTTCGATAAAATATATGCATAAAGGGAAAGGGGCTCCAAAATGAAGACAGAATTTCCGGACAAGTACATTACGCTTGGCTTGAAGATTGCATATTACAGAAGAAAAGCAGGCTTTACTCAGGAATATTTTGCAGAGCTCATCGACAAAAGCGTAAGTTTTGTCGGCCAAGTTGAAGGCCCCGGCACCGTGCGCGGCGTTTCCCTTGAAACCCTGTTCAGAATGGCGCAGGTGTTGAACGTATCTCCCGCAAAACTGTTGGAAGACGATTGATCCGCATAAAAACACCCCCCTCTGCCGACAATCGGCAGAGGGGGTTTTCCTGTTCGCGTATAAAATCAGTCACCCAGCACTTCGTGATACTTTGCGATCTTCTGTGCGGTGGGCTTGTAGTCGGGATGCGAGCAGCAGGGGAAGTTGGGCTCGCTGCCGTCTGTTCCATAGAAGGGGGTCAGGCGGTCATTCTCGTACTGCTTGCGTGCCTCTTCCTGACGGAAATCGGGAATCTCGAAGGACTTGCCGTGATCCAGTGCCGAGCGGTGCGCCAGGATAGCCACCGAGGACATGGTCACTGCGGAATAGATGTCAAAGGGATGCTCGGGCTGCTTGCCTGCCTGGATGCACTCGATGAACAGGCGTGCGGACAGATAGTCGCCGCCGCCGTGGCCGCTCTGACGGATGAACTTCTCGTCGGGGTCGTTCCAGTTTGCGTCGTACAGCGCGCTGGAGCAAGCGCCCTCGGGCTTGGTCCACTCATTGTAGCGGAGCATAACACGGCCGCCCATGCCGCGGGGATTCTCGATCTGACCGTTGGTTCCGCAGACACGGTAGAAGTTGTGGTGCGCACCGAACTTGGCGCAGCCGGTGAAGCGGAAGATGGAGCCGTCATCGTTCTGAGTGAGGATCACCGAAACATCATCTGCCACATAGCTTGCGGTGGGGCAGTCGGGATCCGTGGGGGGCGCATAAACCGAGAATGCGCTGAGCTGGCGGGGGGTCGCGCCGGTAGCCCACATGATGGGCGCCAGGGAGTGGGTCACATAGTAAGTACGGGGGCAGTAGTTGCGCCAGTGCTGCTCGAAGTAGTTATAGGTCTTCTTGAAGCTTGCATCGGCAGGGTCACCGGGATGGTTGTACTCGCCCTCGGCGTAGAGGATACGGCCAAGGGTGCCGCCGTCGCAGATACGCTTCATCTCGCGGTTGAAGATCATGTTGGGGTAGTTCTCGGCCAGCATATAGATGGAGTTGCTCTTTTCAAAGGCGCGGATCAGCTCAACGCCCTCAGCCATGGTGCTGTTACTGATGCACTCGGAGTAAACGTGGATACCCTTCTCAAAGCACTTGATAGCATAGGGTGCGTGCTCGTGGAAGTAGTTGGCAAGGATCACCGCATCCATGTCGTGCTCCAGGAAAGCGTCGAAATTGTCATATCCCACAACGCCCTCGCCCAGGCGCTTCAGACCGTTTTCTCTGCGGCCCTCGTGGAAGTCGCACAGGGCAACGATCTCACAGCTCTCCATCAGCTTCAGGTTTCTGGCGATCGCCACACCGCGGCCCGCGCCGAACACGCCAATTTTGATCTTTTCCATTTCAAATCCTCCTTGAACTCAAAGGTTATATTGATGTCGGCACGCCGTGCCGAAAAGAGAACAGTTTCATCAAACGGCCGAAATGCAAACCGTCTGCAAGGCTATTATACCAACTCCCGGGCAAAAAAGCAACAGGAAAAAACAACATTTTATGGAAAATTTCCAGCTAAACTTTCCGCAAAAAAGCCGCCCTTGCCATCGCAAGGGCGGCTCTTGATTCGATCCGCTTATTTCGCGCACTCCCGCGTTCCTCAGAACAAATTGCCGTTTTCGTCAAAAGGAAGCGAATAGGGTTCGGAGATAATCTCCATGTTCTCGGTCATCTCGGGGATGAGGGCCTCGGAAATCTCCATTTCCCCAAGTGCCAGCGTATTCCGGATGCGAATCACCCGGGGGGCATCCTTGTCCAGCTTGTTGCAGGTGCGGATGCACAGGGCAATAGCGTCCCGGTCGGTGGGCATGATGAGAGGAATTTTGGAGAAGCCCAGGGAGGTGGAGGTAATGGAATTGGGGTAGATCTGCGCCAGATCCAGCTGACGGAACAGGCGGTCGGTCACGGCGTCCGCCGCGCCCATGCCATACCCATTGCCGTGGGTCTCCTCGGTGAGGGAGAGAATGCATCTCCGCTGTGCCCGGATGCCGCCGGTCATGCCGGGGAGGGCAAACACGCCGGAGATGTTGGGGTCCATGCCGCAGCCGCTGATGTTCTTGCCGATCTCATCCACGATCAGCACATCGCATTCGGGGAAGCCAATGCTGGGCATCAGGCGGAAGGCCTCCTGCAGGAGGATGGGCTCCCGCGCCTCAATCTCCTCCGGCATCAGCACATGGAGCTGCGCGGTGCGGTCATGGGCATTCTCCAGAATGCCCAAGCCAAACAGAATCGGGGCGTTGCGCAGGATGGCTCCGCCAAACAGGGGCACCTTGCGGTGCATCTGCCCGAAGCCCTCGGCGTGACAGGTTTCCGCGCCTCTCTGCTTGCCCAGGCCAATGGCCATCATTTTCATCAGCCCGCTTTCATACTTTCCGCGGAAGGAGGTATGGGGCTTGATGCGGTTGATGAGAATAATGCCGTCCGACTCGGCCGCATGGCGGTCGATGTAAACCGGCTGACCTTCCTCGGTGTGCCCGATCTGCACCGTTTCCATGGAGGAGTGGATGGGGCATCCGATGGTCTCTTCGGTGATGCCGAGGGAGTGGAGCACAGCCAGCTGTCCCTCCGCAGAAGCGCCGCCGTGGCTGCCCATGGCGGGAATGGCGAAGGGCAGGGCGCCCTTCTGCCGGCAATAATCGGCAACCGCCCGGGTAATGGCAACGATGTTGTCGATGCCCCGGCTTCCGCAGGTCAGGCAGACCCGCATTCCGGGCTTCAGGGCAGAGGCTGCCCCGGAATCGGCAAGCAGCTCTGTCACGGTCCCGGAGATCTTTTCGGGGGGGATGTGGTCATCGGGGAAATGCTGGCGCACTCTGACAAAGCGCGGGATGGCAACATCCTTCAACAGCGATTCAACAATCTGCATGATGTCTGAATAATTCCGCTCCCGATTACTCGGTGATGGTCTTCATGGTGGGGATTACAAGAGTAGGCAATTTATATGCCTGTACAACCCTGCAAAACCCTATTTTTACGGGCTTTTTCATAGTTTGAAGTCACCTAACCCTTCATATCTCTACACAATTATCTGGCATTTTGGTGTAGTAAATGGTGTAGTGTGGTGTAGTAGCAATTAGCTTGACAGTTTCTCGAAGTAATCGCCCAATGAAGCAAATTCCTTCTGCTTTGCATCTTTCGTCACATCTGCGTAAATGTTCAGTGTCGTACTGATGTCTGCATGACCGAGTGTATCCTGAATCACCTTGACATTTACTCCTGCTTCGCAAAGACGTGTTGTAAATGTATGCCGCAGTGTGTGACAGCTGAACGGAGGCAGAAGAACTTTCGCATCGGGATTCTTTTCAAGAACTTCGTAGTTGCAATCACGAACAATACGTTTGATCGCCTTGTTGAGAGTACCTTGATGTTGAACATGACCAAACCGATTAACGAAAATAAAATCGGTATACATATCCACAGATTGCTGGCATGTAATACCCAGAGCTTGCTGACGATTACGTTCCATAAGAAAAGCTTCTTTCACGAAGTCCAACATCGGAACAGTTCGTTCACCTGATTTCGTCTTCGGTGTATTGATGCTGAAAGAGCATCTCTCTGATCCGCCTTTATCATAATAGATCAAGGTATGGTTGATGTCTATCATACCGTCTTCCAAATCAATGTCACACCATCTGAGTCCTACTGTTTCACCAACACGAAGTCCAGTTCCAAGCATCACTGCAAAAATCGGATACCAGTGATCATACTGTTTGCTTTTCTTGAGAAAGTCGATGAAAAGATTTTGTTCTTCAACTGTAAGTGCCTTTTTCTTATCCACTTCAAAGTTGTGAGCTTTTTTCAGTTCCTTCAAAACATTCTCAGATGGATTGACTCTTATGTATCCATCATCAACTGCCATGGAAAACACTTGATGAAGAACATTGTGAATCGTATCCAGTGTGGATACTTTTAAGATCTTCCCATCTGTTAAGGTATTGTAGAACCGACGAACATCAGACTTTTTTACCATCGTCAGCCTAAGTTTTCCGAACTGTGAACGGATAAACTGGTTGTACATGTATTTGTAGTTCTGAAATGTGTTGTCCTTTATCCCACGCTTCAGATCACACCACATGTCGAACGCTTCATTGACTGTGATGAGCTTTGTCTCAGTCTTAATGCCATCTCTTACATCTGCTGCAACCTGATCCTCTTTCTCACGGAGTAATTCAAGTGTGCCTGCATAAACAGAATGTCGTTTGCCATCCGGAGTAGTCCAGCGATACTCGTATACACCGTCTGCTCTTTGCTGTTCACCCTTTCGAAGAGCAATCCTTTCTTTATCAAGTCTTCTGGTGCTCTTCCCTTTTGCCTTTTTAGTTTCGTTTTTTGTTGCCATAGATGCATCCTCCTAAAACAAAAAAGGAGGTGCATGATGTTGTAATAATAGTATACCATAACTACACCAACAATGCAAGTCTCCTTTTGTAAATAATAATGATGTTATATCGAAAAGTGTTTTTCTAAATACTCATCCAATTTTTTACGTTTAATTAATCTCTTTGTTCCCACCCATAAAACGAACTCGCAGTTATCATCATTTGTCAATTTGCGAAGCTTATTAATACCTATTCCCGAGTATGCAGCAGCTTCTTCAAGTGTAAGATTGCTTTTTTCCCAAATCGGTACCTTTTCTACCATATATAAAAACTCTCCATTCTATAAGTTATGTGCCGCAGCCAACCGTCGGACCATTTCCTATGCCCTCCCCGACCATGTATTGGCAGGCAGATGCTATGCACCTTTTCATCTGTGGGCACGCTCCGTATCATCATGGCATACTATCCGCAGATCCTGTATCACTTCCGACAGCTGGATTATTCAATT
>JAFTUB010000038.1 GCA_017466495.1 Clostridia bacterium | reverse complement strand
GCTGTCATTTTTGAGGAAGCGCACCCGATTGCGGCCGTCGGTGATCCGCGCCGCAATGCGATGCTCCGCCAGCACCTCCAGCACCGAAAGATTGGCCAGGGTATGGTCCAGCCGTCCCGAAAGGCCGCCGACGATCACAATCTCATCGGCACCCCGCCGCACAGCCTCATGCACCGCCAGCTGGGTGTCGGTCTCGTCCTTCTCCGCCGGGACCCGCATCACCTCGCCCCCCAGGGCTTCCACCTCCGCCATGGCAGAGCCGGCCTCTGCCCCCAGGGAATCCATGTCCCCCACCAGCAGATTCACCCGCACCCCAAGGCGGCGGGCATTGCGCCAGCCGCTGTCGGCGGCAATGCAGAGCTCCCCCTCGCCGGGGTGCTCATCCAGGCCTGCGGGATCGATCCCGCCGCCGATGTAAACAAACGCCTTCACGAGCATCTCCTTTCCGTCAGGTCACTTCCAAGCTTTTTTCTCCTTGAGCACCGCATACATGGCGCAGTAGCCGGCGTGGCGGCTCTCGGGGATCTCCCCTGCCGCCACCGCCTCCACAATGGCGCACCCTTCCTCGCAGAGGTGGGTGCAGTCGGTGTAGCGGCACTTCCCCAGGTGGGGCGCAAACTCCCGCATGGCATGGGGCAGATCCTCCAGCGAGAAAAAGTCAAACCGGGCAAAATCCAGCATACTGAAGCCCGGGGTATCAGCCAGGAATGTCTGCTCGCCGTTCTCCAGGGTAAGGGGATAGAGATCCACCTGCCGCGTGGTGTGCCGTCCCCGCTCGATCTTGCGGGAAAGGCCCCCGGTCTGCAGATCCAAGGTGGGAAAAAGCTGCGTCAGCAGGGTGGATTTCCCCACCCCCGATGCCCCCGCAAAGGCGGCCACCCGCCCGGGCAGATTCGCGTTGATAAATGCCCGTAGGTCATCGATTCCCTCCCCCGTGCGGCAGCTGAGGGGGAAGACCGAAAATCCCGCACGGCAGTAGATATCGGTGAGCTCGGCAGCCATGTCCCGATTCAGCTCAGCCTTGCCGATGACGATCACCGGCTCAATGCCGTTGTGCTGGGCAATGGCCGTCAGCTTGTCCACCGTTTCGGGGACGGGAGCCGGCTTGGCCGAGGCCAGGGTAATAAAAAGATAGTCCAGGTTCGCCATGGGCGGACGGATCAGGGCCGAGCGGCGGTCGATGATCTCGGCGATCATCATCTCGCCCCCGTCTCCGCTGTCCTCCGCCGTATCTGCCCGCTCGGTCAGAGCGAGCTCCACCCGGTCCCCGGGCAGGGGGGTAATGTCCAAATGGCGAAAAAGCCCGCGGGCGCGGCAGGAGACAATGCTCCCCTCCGCGCCGTCGAGCAATACGCTGTACAGTCCGCCCACACCCCGGAGGATGCGTCCGCGGACGGTGGCTGTTTCTTGCATATGTTCACCTGCATCCCTACAGATTCCGCGCACCCGCGGGAAAAGAAAAGGCAAGCCGCACCGGCCGACGGTGGGAGGGCTCCCTCCCCCGCCGGCCGTCTGCTGCGGCTTCCCGTGCGTATCAGTTCAGCGATTCGGTAATTCGGGAACCGCCCGTCTGTCTGTCGGGAACACCGTCCCCGTTCTGATCGTTGTCCAGATCATTGGGAATCCCATCCCCATCCATGTCCGGGTCAATGCTGTTGGACTTTCCGTCTCCGTCAATGTCCCCGTCCCGATGGTTGGGAATGCCGTCCCCGTCGATATCGTTGTCCCGGTCGTTGGGAATACCGTCCCCGTCGATGTCATCGCTGCCCGGAGCGACCGGGCCGTCATCGGACGGATTGTCCTCGGTAGGACCGTCATCCGGCGGATTGTCCCCCGTGGGGCCGTCATCCGGCGGATTGTCCCCTGTGGGACCGTCATCCGGCGTCAGTCCGGCATTGGGATCCACATAATCGGGCCCGCCGCTGACCTTCACCCGCACTGCGGTATAGCTGTTTTCCTTGAGGTCGGTCCCGTGCGCCACATCCTGCTCCACGATCAGTCCGCCCGCCACATCGCTGCGCACCATGCCCTCAATATAGAGGACCATGTCCAGCTCAGACAGGAGCGTTCTTGCCTGTTCCAGGCTCATACCCCGCAGATCGGGCATCACCACCGCCCCGAAGGCGGGGCCGCCGCTGACCACGAAGTTTACCGCCGTGGCCTTCTTGGGCACCAGGGTGTAGGCCACCACACTCTGCTCCAGCACAGTCCCGGCGGGACGGTTGGAGTTGACATAGGTCACCTCACCCAGGGAAAGCTCGTTCCGCCGAAGCTCGGCATTGGCCTCAGCTTCGGGAAGCCCTACAAAGTTGGGCATGATCACATTCTGAATATTCTCTCCCCGGCTGACATACAGCACCACGGTGTCCCCGATGTTGATGAGATCGCCGGGAGCGGGAACCGTGCGGGCCACATAGCCCGTCCGCACCACGTCGGAGTAGATGGGTTCCCGCTTCACCACAAAGCCCATGGAGCGAAGGGTGGATTCCACCAAACGGGCCTCCATAATGGTGTAGTCGTTGAGAATCACCGTCTCGGCGCCCCGGCTGACGGTGAGCAGGACCTCAACCCGCTGGGCATTGGCCACCGCCTTTTTGGTCAGGCCGCCCTTGGGCTCCTGCTCAAGAATGGTACCGGGTGCGGTATTGGGGTCGTAGCGATATTCCACCGTCACCCGATAATAGCGGGGATCAAAACCCATGGCCGCATTGTCGGTGTAGATCTGCCCCGCCACAGGGGGGACCTTAACACTGACCTGCCCCGTATCCTCGGTGAAGAGGAGATTGTCCAGCACATACCAGCCCGCCACAATCATCACCAGCATCAGCGCGGTGGAAACCCCCAGAATAATGGGCAGCATGGACTGGCTGGGCTTATGATTTTCCTTTCGGCGGCGTGCGGCGGCGGCCTTTTCTTCGGCGCGCCGTGCCTGCTGCAGCTTGCGGGAGGGCTTGAACACAATGTTCGGGTCGGCGCGAAGCCGCTGCAGCTGACGGAGCATCTGCCCCGCATTTTCAAAGCGCAGGGAGGGATTCTTTTCCATGGCCGAGAGAATGATCTGCTCCAGTCCCCGGGGAATACCGCTGTCCACCGACCGGGGTGCGGGAGGCGTATCATTGACCTGCATCAGCGCCACCGAAATGGGGCTGTCGGCATAGAAGGGCAGCCGCCCCGTGGCCATCTCGTACATCACCACGCCAAGGGAATACAGGTCAGAGCGCTGGTCGATGGGCTTGCCGCTGGCCTGCTCGGGGGAGATATAGTACACGGTACCGATGGCCTTGTCGGTCATGGTCAGGGTTTCGGCGTCGGGCAGCTTGGCAATGCCGAAGTCGGTGACCTTGATCTGCCCGTTTTTGAGCAGCATGATATTCTGGGGCTTGATGTCCCGATGCACAATATTTTTGGCATGGGCGTGCTCCAGTGCCCGCAGGATCTGCTCGGTGTAGCTGAGCACCTCACGGAAGGAGAGGGGCCCGCGGCGGGTCATGTAGTTCTTGAGGGTAATGCCCTCGATATACTCCATGACGATATATTTGATGTTGTCCTTCACCGAAACGTCGTAGATGTTGACGATGTTGGGGTGGGACAGCATGGCAACCGCCTTGGATTCGTTGATGAACCGCTTCACCGACTGCTCGTCGGCGGCGACATTGTCCTTGAGCATTTTCACTGCCACAGGACGCTTCATCAGGGTATCGTAAGCGAGGAAGACCACGGCCATTCCGCCCACGCCGATCACCCGCTCCAGCTTATATCGCTTGTCGAAGACCTGCCCCACAAAGCGATCGTAATTTTCCATCATAATATCCTGTTTATCTTCGCCTTGCCGGGCAAGGCTCCTTTTTCGTATTTTCGGCCCGCATCCTTATCTGCGACAAAGCACCACCGTGATGTTGTCGGTGCCCCCCGCCGCATTGGCGCGGTCAATCAGGGCATCCACCTTCTCCTCAGCACTGCCTTCTCCGCGGATGATCTCCGCCATCTGTCCATCCTCCACCATGCCGGAAAGGCCGTCGGAGCAAAGCAGGAAGGTAGCGTTTTTCACCAGCTCGGGGGGAATATCAATGACATCGCAGTCCAGGTCGACGGCAGTGCCCACCGCACGGGTAATGATATTGCGGTTGCTGCTCTGTCTGGCCTCCTCGGCGGTAAGCTTGCCCATATCGATGAGGTACTGCACATAGGAATGGTCGCGGGAGAGCTGACGGATCTCATCATCGGTCACCGCATACAAACGGCTGTCTCCCACATTGACGGCGCAGGCGTAATCTTCCCAGCAGAACAAAGCCACCAGAGTCGTGCCCATGCCCTGCAGAGTATGATCTTTTTCCGCCGCCGCAAAGACTGCGGCATTGGCCGCCTCCGCCGCATCGCAAAGGGCATCGGGAATACACCCCGCCAGCCGCCCCCGCAGGGCGGCACAGGCCTCGGCATCACTGCAGACCGCACCGGAGATTTCTTCGATCTCCTCCATCAGTCCGCTCACCGTCTCGCAGAAGGTATCGCAGGCCAGTCTGCTGGCCTCGGCCCCTCCCACCGCTCCGCCCATGCCGTCACAGACGACACAAAGCGCAAGATCGGCAGACGGGCTCAGCACCGCGAAGGTATCCTGATTCACCTTCCGGCGCCGTCCGATATCGGTTTTTCCGTGCAATATCTTCATAAATAAACCTCTCTATCCCGTATGTGCAATGCAAACCGCGAACCGCACAACCCCTCGTCGGGGGGCGGCGTACCTTTAATTATAATATAAGTATGCGCGATTGTAAACAGGAAATTCGTAAATTTTTCTTTCTGCGTCAGACGCAGGATCACTTCTTTTTGAACACAAACCACTTACTGATGAAGTAATTGGCGATGACCACTGCCACCGAGGCCACCAGCTTGGCCACAAATTCGGCGCTGAGCTGAATGAAGTACAGATCCAGCACGTCCCCGGACAGCAGAGCGGTGAGGGCGATGACCCCCACATAGGTGAGCACCACGTCCAGGCCGAGGGTCGCCACGCGGCCCCCGGCAAAGACGATCAGCTGACGGAAGGCAGAGCCCTCCCGCGCTCCCTCAAACACCCACTTGCGGTTGGTGACGAAGGAAAACAGAATGGCGGCCAGCCACTGCACCACCTGGGCGGTGGTGTACACCGCCAGGTAGACCGCGCTGGTCTTGTCGGAAAGATCCAGATGGAAGACCTTCTCGGCCAAAACAAAGCAAAGAGAATAGGTCCCCAGCCCCACCACTGTGGTCAGTACGCCGAAGGCGAGGTACAGAATGACCTCGCGCCATTTTTCGTAAAACGCTCTAATCTTCATCTCAGCTCTCGATGCGGTAGGTGGTACCTTCGCGGGTGTCCACCAGGATGATGCCGCGGGCGGCCAACTCGTCGCGGATGCGGTCTGCTTCGGCAAAGTTCCGCGCCTTCTTGGCGGCGGCACGGGCGGCGATGGCAGCCAGGATCTCGGGGTCACCCACCTCGGTCTCGGCTGCCTTGGCCTCGGCCTGCTGATTGCGCAGCGCCTCTGCAGCTGCGATCAGATTCAGAGAAAGCACCCGGTCGAAATCAGCCAGAGCAGCCAGCTTGGTGGCATCACTCGTCTTGGCCTTCAGCGCATCGTAGAGAGCGGTGACGGCGAGAGAGGTGTTCAGGTCGTTCTCCAGCGCGCCGGCAAAGCCTGCCTTGAGCTGGGACAGGACAGTCTCATCCACCTCGCCCTCGGGCTTGAGTGCCGCAATGCGGGCGATGAGCTTGTTGTAGGCCACCACGGCGTTGTCCAGGTTCTCCCAGGAGAAGACCAGGTTGCGGCGATAATGGCTCTGCAGGCAGAAAAGACGGTAGGCAAGGGGAGCGTACCCCTTCTGCTCCAGCAGAGAAACGGTGAGAAACTCACCCTTGGACTTGGACATCTTGCCGGTGTCGGTGTTGAGGTGGTGCACATGGAACCAGTAGTTGCACCACTTGTGGCCCAGGTAGCTCTCGGACTGGGCGATCTCGTTGGTGTGGTGGGGGAAGGCATTGTCGATGCCACCCGCGTGCAGGTCAAGAGTACCGCCGAGGTGCTTGAGAGAGATACCCGAGCACTCGATATGCCAGCCGGGATAACCTACGCCCCAGGGAGAATCCCACTTCAGGGCCTGATCCTCGAACTTGGATTTGGTGAACCACAGCACAAAGTCATTTTTGTTGCGCTTGTTGGTGTCCTCTTCCACGCCCTCACGGACGCCCACGGCGAGATCCTCCTCGTCATGGTCGTTGAAGACGTAGTACTTGGGCAGCGTGGAGGTATCAAAATAGATATTCCCCCCCGCCGCATAGGCCGAGCCCTTCTCCAACAGGCCCTCGATGATCTTGATATACTCATCGATGCAGT
>JAFTUB010000037.1 GCA_017466495.1 Clostridia bacterium | reverse complement strand
TGAACCCCGCGCCGGATACAGTGATCCGGGTGTTCATGACCTGGCGCGGACTGGATGCCCCCGTGGACATCCCCCCGCAGACCCTCACCGCTCCCACCCGCGTGGGCTTCACCCTGGTGGAGTGGGGCGGCGCAGAGCTGAGTTGATGCTGTTTTGGCCAAGGGTGCCGCGCCCGCTGCGGCACCCTTTTTCCTTGGGATTTGGTTGACAAAGCAACGGTTTTGTGCTATACTTTCCCTATGCAGAATTTGTCTTTTCGGAGGTTGTTATGGAAGAAAAACAGAGCAAGGGGCGGTTGCTTCGCCGCTTTTTGCCGTATTACAAAAAATATTGGAAGATCGTGATTTTTGACCTGCTCTGCGCAGGACTGACAACCATCTGCGAGCTGATTCTCCCTCTGATCGTGCGGGAGATCACTTCGGCTGCGACCAATGATATCGCCGCCCTTACGGTGGAGATGATCCTGCGGATGGGAATCCTGTACCTCATTCTCCGCATCATCGACACTGCGGCCAACTACTACATGGCCTCGGTGGGACACATCATGGGTACCCGACTGGAAACCGATATGCGCACCGACCTTTTCTCCCACCTGCAGAAGCTCCCCTTCTCCTATTTTGACGAGACCAAGATCGGTACCCTCATGTCCCGTATTACCAGCGATTTGTTTGATGTGACCGAGTTTGCCCATCACTGTCCCGAGGAACTGCTGATCACCGGGATCAAGATTATCTGTGCCTTTATCATTCTGGCGGGGATGAGTTTGCCTCTGACGCTGATTATTTTTGCCGTGGTGCCGATCATGGTGGTGGTGCTGTCCTTCTTCAACCATCGGATGCGGGAGGGCTTCAAGGAGTCCCGTCGCCGTGTGGGTGAGCTGAACTCTCAAATCGAGGACAGCCTGCTGGGGATTCGCGTGGTGAAATCCTTTGCCCGGGAGGATACCGAGATCGAAAAGTTTGACCGCGGCAACCATCGCTATCTTGACATCAAGACCAAGGTTTACCGGATCATGGCCAGCTTCCAGGCATCCACCCGTCTGTTCGACGGCATTATGTACATCGTGGTGGTGGTCGCCGGTGCCCTCTTTCTGCGAGGCGGGAAGATCGATGCCGCGGATTATGTGGCATATCTGATGTATGTCACCACGCTGCTTACCTCCATCCGCCGTATTGTGGAATTTGCCGAGCAGTTTCAGCGTGGGATGACGGGTGTTGAGCGCTACTGCGAGATTATGGACATCGAACCCTCCATCAGCGATGCACCCGATGCTGCTCCCTTGGAGTCGGTAAAGGGCGAGATCACCTTCGATCATGTCCGCTTTGCTTATTCCGATGAAGGCGGGGACGTACTGTCCCACCTGGATCTGACCGTCAAGCCCGGTGAGAGCATTGCGCTCGTTGGCCCCTCCGGCGGCGGTAAGACCACACTCTGCAATCTGATCCCCCGTTTTTACGAGATCACCGACGGTGCTGTCCGCATTGACGGCAGAGATATCCGCACCCTCACCCTGGAGTCCCTGCGTAAGAACATCGGCGTGGTGGCCCAGGATGTCTACCTGTTCTCGGGCAGCGTCAGAGAGAATATCGCCTACGGTCGTCCCGAGGCCACCGACGAGGAGATCGCCGAGGCGGCTCGATTGGCGGGGGCTCATGACTTCATTGCCGAGCTTCCCGACGGGTATAATACCTATGTGGGCGAGCGGGGCGTGAAGCTCTCAGGTGGACAGAAGCAGAGAATTTCCATCGCCCGTCTTTTCCTCAAAAATCCCCCCATCCTTATCCTGGACGAGGCCACCTCTGCCCTGGATAACGAAAGTGAGCGCCTGGTCCAGCAGTCGCTGGAGCAGCTGGCCCGGGGGCGCACCACCATCACCATTGCCCACCGTCTGACCACCATCCGTGGTGCCGACCGCATCCTGGTGCTGACCTCGGAGGGCATTGCCGAAGAGGGAAGCCACGCCGAGCTGCTGAAGCAGGGCGGCATTTATGCTGACCTCTATCGCCTCTACGGCGGGGAATAACCGAACCACAAGGGGGCTGTGCAATCGCACAGCTCCTTTTTTTCGGGTATAATCTGTCCGCTCCGGCGCATAAAATGCTCCGGAGGTGATACCATGCGGATCTGGGGAACCTTGGTCCTTTGTTTTTTTTTGCTGTGTCTTTGTGGCTGTACTGCCGATCGGCCTGCCGATCTCCGGGCCGTAGCCGAGGCAATGGTCGAGGCCGGCGGCGGTGCGTCGGGACGGCTGTATGTGTTCGATGCGCGCAGCGCCGATGGGGAAGAGGTGGGCGCGGATGCCATGCCCGCTTCTCTTGTGGCCGCCGCCTTCGGTGATGGGGGAGACGGGGAAATATTTGCTTCTCTTGAGGGCTACGGGATCTACCTGAGCGGTTTTGCGGCGCCGGTGGAGTACGGCTGTCTGATCGCATCCCGGGAGCGTGATGCCGAAACGGTGGCCGCTCTTTGTCTGCAGCGGATGGCCGCCATCGGCCGCCTGTGCGGGGAGGAATATACCGCCACCCCACCCCTGGTCATGGGGCGATGTGTCTTTTACGCGGTGGGAGAAGGCGCGGAGGCCGCACTGGAGGCCGCCCGCGCCATGATGCGGCAGAGGTAATGCCGAAACGGGGAAGAGGAGAATTTACAGAAAAAGCCGAAAAGGTCTTCCATTTTTTTCTCCAATGTGGTATACTGTAAGATAATCATATCTCCCATCCCGCTGTGGGGAGGATATTGGAAAGGAAAAAATTACCATGGAATGGATGAAAATTATGAACGACGGTTTGATTCCCTATCTGCTAGACTACCGTCTGAACGGATGGATCTTAGTGGGCTGTATTCTGCTCTGTATGATCCCGTCATATCTGCTGGGCAGCTTGAATTTTGCCCTCATTTTGTCACGCCGGTTTTTCGGCGAGGATGTGCGTCAAAAAGGCAGCGGAAACGCAGGGATGACCAATATGCTCCGCAATTACGGCAAGGGGGCGGCGGCGCTGACTCTGCTGGGCGATGCCCTCAAGGCTGTGGTGTCGAGCTTGATCGGCTATGTTGTGTTTGGTGTTACCGGCGCCTACATCGCGGGACTTTTCTGCATTCTCGGGCATATGTTCCCCATTTACTACCGCTTCAAGGGCGGTAAGGGTGTGGTCACTACTGCCGTGATGATTCTGATGCTGAACCCCGTGATCTTCCTTATCCTGCTTGCAGTTTTCCTTCTCATCGTGCTGGGCACGCGGTTCATTTCCCTGGGCTCGGTTATGTGTGTCATGATTTGGCCCCTGATCCTCCAGCGTATGGAGGGGGCCGGGGCACCTGTGCTCATGGCTATGGCTATCGCCGCCCTGGTGGTATTCATGCACCACGAGAACATCAAGCGGCTTCTGCGCGGTGAGGAGAATAAGGTCTCCTCCGGCAAGAAGAAAAAGCCCGCCGAGAAGGAGGATGAAACCGATGAATGAAACAAAATCGCCCCTGCTTCGTCTGCAGGAACTGATCGGCCTTGCCGCCGGGCAGCACTATCTGCGCCGCCTGGTGCTTTCCCGTCCCGCCGATAAGGCTGTTCTGCGCACCGTGGTGACCCAAAAGAACATCGGGGGCAGGGAAATGCTGCAGGCCGAGAGCTTCCTGGCCGACAACAAGGCTGTGCATCGCAACTTCGCCGATGCCGTTGCTCTGGCGGAGATCCTCGGGGAATACGGGCAGATCAATCTGCTGACCACCGTGGGGGACTGCGAGTTCAAGCGGGCCAAGTCGGGGCGGGAGACTCTGCTTGGTGGGGACAAGCTGTTTGCCGCCCTGTCCGCCGACGGCGGTGCCACCGTCGCTGTTGGGGGCAATAATCGGGACAAAAACTACCTTCTGCGAGGGGACGAGCCCTTTCTCATTGAGCTTGGCGTAAGTGCCGCCGACGGACGGATCCACGACAAAAAGCGGCCGAAGTTCCGTCAGATCTGCCGATTCCTTGAGCAGGTGCGGGATATTGAGCCCCATCTGCCCGCCGAGGGCAAACTGGTCATTGCCGACCTTTGCTGCGGCAAGAGCTACCTCAGCTTTGCCGTCTATCATTATTTCGCCGTCCTGCGTGGCCGCGAGGTGGAGATGGTGGGCGTGGACCTCAAGCCCGATGTGGTGGAGTTCTGTCAGACCACCGCGAAGAACCTGGGCTATGGCGGCCTACGCTTTGTCTGCGGGGATGTGTCCCGCTATGACGAGCCTATCCATCCCCAGCTGGTGATCTCCCTCCATGCCTGCGATATCGCCACCGACCTGGTGCTGGACCGCGCCATCGGGTGGGAGGCCAAGGTGATTCTTTCCACCCCCTGCTGTCACCATGCCCTCAATCATTCCCTGAACTGCGAGCCCCTGAGCTTTATTGCCCGTCATTCCATGCTTCGTCAGCGCTTCTGTGAAGCTGCCACTGATGCCCTTCGCCTGACCCGCCTGGAGGCGGCAGGCTATTCGGTCGGCGCGCTGGAATTCATTGACCCCGAGGATACTCCCAAGAATATTCTCTTGCGTGCCGTCCGTCGGGGCGGCAGTGCCGCTGACCGCGCCGCCGCGGCCCGTGCCGCGGAGGAATACGCCGCTGCCCGGGCATTTTTGCTGGGCGAGGAGGCAGCGGGAAAATGATCTTTGTCAACGCCATGAAATATATCAACGCCGCAGGGCGTACCGCCGGCAAACCGACGCTTGAACGGATGCGCCTGCTCTGCCACTACCTGGGCAATCCTCAGCGCAGACTGAAGTTTGTTCACGTGGCGGGGACCAACGGAAAGGGCTCGGTCACCACCATGCTCAGCCGTATTCTCAGCGATGCGGGATACCGATGCGGCCGCTATATTTCTCCCTATGTGTTGGATTTCCGTGAGCGCATCTGTGTGGATGGGGAAATGATCCCTCATCGGGATTTGGCCGCCTGCGTCACCGAGGTGGCGGAGGCCGTCCGGCAGATGCAGACCGATCTTGCCGCCGCACAGGCGGGAGAGGCTGTCGCCGCACCCATTCCCCAGGGGATGCTGACGGGAGAAATTGCCGATACTCCCGTGCAGTTCGAGCTCATTACCGCCGCGGCGTTTCTCTATTTCAAGCAGTGCGCCTGTGACATTGTGGTGCTGGAATGCGGCCTTGGCGGCCGGTTTGATGCCACCAATGTGATCGATCCTCCCCTGTGCGCCGTACTCACCGCCATTGGACTTGACCATACCGAGCTTTTGGGAGAGACCATTGGAGAGATCGCCGCCGAGAAGTGCGGTATCATCAAGCGGGGCTGCCCCGAGGTGGTTTGCTGTCCCCAGGCGCCCGACGCACAGCGCACGGTCACCGATGCCTGTGCCGCCGCCAACTGCCGTCTGACACAACCCAACCGCGGTGACCTGCACATCACCCGTCACACCCTGCGGGGGCTGCATATGACCTATCGCGGGATTGACTATACCCTCTCCCTGTGCGCCGACTACCAGGCGGTGAATGCTGCCACGGTGCTGGAGACGGTGGGCGCTTTGCGCCGCGCCGGACTGAATCTGCCCGACGCGGGGGTGAAGGTATCGCTGGCCAACACCCGTTTCCCCGCTCGCTTTGAGGTGCTGTCCATCTGGCCCGCCGTCATCGTGGACGGGGCCCATAACCGCCACGGCATTGAAGCCCTCTGCGCCAGCATGAAGCCCCTGCGCGGTCATGTGGAGGGGAAGCTTCATCTGATGGTGGGGATGCTGCGGGACAAGTCCCCCCTGGAGGCTCTGTCCGCCCTGGAAACTTTGTTTGCGGGCGAGGACGCCTTTGCCATGGGGACAATATACCTGTTGACCCCAGACAGCCCCAGAGCCATGCCCGCTGAGGAGTTGGGCGCACTGCTGCAGCGCCTGCCTTGCTTTGCCGGAGCGGAGATGGTGATCCCTGCCACGGGGCCTGCAGCCTCTCGGGCGGCGATTGAAGCGCTGGGAGAGGGAGATGCCCTCCTGTGCTTCGGTTCGCTTTACCTCGCGGCAGAACAGCGCCGCAGTCTGACCGATGCCCTGGACCGGAATTGATGCGGTAATCAACAACGAAAAACCGATGAAAATTCAAATATACGCAGAAGAAATACGGGCGGGAGATATCTGCCGCCCGCTTCGCTTGCTTGTGACCCCGGATACGCTGACTTTGTGGACGGGGCAGGCATTTTTGGGGGAGGCGAAGCAGATCGCCCGGAACCCCGCGTGCCTGTCTGCCTGCCTGACCGCACGGATGGCGGCGGAGGGCTATCGCCCGCTGCCCCATGCCATGGAGCCCATCGCCCGGTTTGCCGCCGATACACCGCCGACACTTTCCCGGGAGAAGGTGTGCCGCGTCAGTCCGACACAGCCCACTCTGTTGACCCATTCCTCGGCAGAGCTTGCGGCAGCCGGAGGACGGGGCATCCTGCGGGAAGGCGTGCTGGTTTCGGCCGCCTGGGCCATGCCCGATCCCGCAGGGGACGGGCATATTCGGGAAATCGCCCTGGAAACCGCTCCGGCATTCCGCCGACGTGGCCTGGCCGCCGCCTCGGCCGCAGCTTTGCTTTGCGATCTGATCTCCGCAGGCTGCCAGCCCATCTACCGCTGTGCTGAGGGGAATACCGCTTCCATGGCGTTGGCGCACAGCCTGGGTCTGCGCCGGGTCGGCACGGAATATGTACCGGCCTTTCGCCGCGCTGTGCCGCCGGGAAGAGCGGAAAATGAAATTGATGTTTAGGATGTGATCATATGGCATTTGATGCCGCAATGCTCTCGGTGATCCTTCACGAGATCCGTCGTCGCGGACTGGGGGGGAAGATCGAGAAGGTCTACCAGCCCGAGCAGGATGAGATTCAGCTGGCCATCCGCGGGGCAGGGGAGAACTGCCGCCTGCTGATCAACGCGGGGGCAAACAATCCCCGACTGGGCTTTACTTCGGTGCAGAAGGAGAACCCCCTTGTCGCCCCCATGTTTTGTATGCTTCTGCGCAAACATCTTACCGGCGCGCGGCTGACGGGAATTGAGCAGCCCGGCTTCGAGCGCGTGGCGATTTTCACCTTCGATACCCGTGATGAGATGGGCTTTGCCGCCCAGCGGTGCATCATTGCCGAGATCATGGGAAAATACAGCAATCTGATCTTTACCGATGCCGACCGCCGGGTGCTGGCGGTGCTCCGTCCCGTGGACTTTACCACCAGCCGCAAGCGGCAGGTGCTCCCGGGAATGCGCTACACCCTTCCGCCCCCGCAGGACAAGCGGAATCCCCTGGAGGAAACCGAGGAAGGCTTCTGTGCGGCCATAGCTGCCGCCGAGGAGAGCCGTCCTGCCGATAAGTGGATCACCTCCACCTATCTCGGTCTGTCGGCCGCCCTGGCACGGGAGATTGTCTTCCGCGCCACCCGTTACCCCGATACCCCTCTGCGCTACTGCGACGGAGAGCGGCTGTGGCAGGTCTTTGACGGGATCATGGCCACGGTACGGGGCGAGACTCCCGCCGCCCCCACCATGGCGCTGGAGGGCGCACGGCCGGTGGAATACAGCTTTCTTCCTCTCACCCAGTACGGCGAGGAAAAGCTGACTGCCTACCCCGACACGGGTAGCCTGCTGGACAGCTTTTTCGGTGCCCGTGACCGGGACACCCGCATCAAGCAGCGGGCCGCCGATGTACTGCATCTGCTCACCGCCGCCCAAAACCGCATCACCCGAAAGCTTGCCCTTCAGCGGGCTGAGCTGGCCGACTGTGCCAAGGGGGCGCAGTACAAGACCGAGGGGGATCTGATTACCGCCAACCTCTGGCAGCTGTCCCGGGGCATGAAGCAGGCGGTGCTCACCGACTACAGCGGAGAGCCCGACGGGGAGGGGAACTATCCCACCTGCACCCTCACCCTGGACGAGCGGCTCACCCCTGCGCAGAATGCCCAGCGGCTCTACAAGCGCTACAACAAGGCCAAGACTGCCGAGGTGGAGCTGACCCGACAGATTTCCCTGGCTGAGGCGGAACTGGTGTATTTGGAGAGCGTGGAGGATGCCCTCGGCCGCGCCGAGACCGACCAGGACCTGGCCGAGATCCGCGACGAGCTGCACCAGGCGGGCTATGCCTCCCGCATGAAGGCGACGGCTCCCCGCAAGCAGAAGGCACCTGTGGCCGCCCAGTACCGCACCGATGACGGTCTGCGGGTGCTCTGCGGCAAAAACAATCTGCAGAACGAATATATTACCCACAAGCTGGCAGGGAAGGATGACTACTGGTTCCATGCCAAGGGCCGTCCCGGCTCCCACGTGATCATGTTCCGCGGGGAGGAGGAGCCCACCGACCGGGACTTCACCCAGGCGGCTGAGATCGCGGCCTATCACTCCGGGGCTGCCGATGGGCAGAACGTGGCGGTGGACTACACCCTGGCGCGTCATGTGAAAAAGCCGGCAGGGGGCAAACCCGGGCTTGTGATCTACCATACCAACTGGACAGCCTATGTGACGCCTGACCCCGAGACGGTGAAGCGTCTGCGGGTGAAGGGCTGAAAGAAGGGTGCCGCACATTTTGTGCGGCACCCTTCTTTTGGCAAATGTCATGAAAAAGTCCCCTCGGATGCGGAATTTGTCCTTGCAAAGGCGTGAATTTTATGGCATAATAAGGCCAAGAGAATGTTTTTTTCTATTTTATGCCCCCCACGAAAGGAGAACCTCATGGAGTACACTTATCACCGCTCCCTTGAGCATCTGCACGTGGGATGTGAAAAGCCTCACGCCTATTACATCCCCTTCCAGTCGGACGCTGTCGCCGACCGTGCCGAAGCTACCGATAACCGCGCACTTTCCTCTCGCTTTGTCAGCCTTTGCGGGGACTGGCAGTTCCGCTGGTATCCCTCTCTGCACGATCTGCCCGATGTGACCGATCCAAACTTCTCCATGGCAGATGCCGAGCGTCTGACCGTACCCATGAACTGGCAGGTTGCCCTGGGGCGTGGTTACGACGTGCCCCAGTACACCAATGTGCGCTATCCCTATCCTGTGGATCCCCCCCATGTACCGGAGGATAACCCCTGCGGCCTGTATCAGCGTACCGTCTGCCTCTCCCCCGAGATGGCCGGCAAGCGCATCCTTCTCAATTTTGAGGGCGTGGATTCCTGCTTCTATCTTTTTGTCAACCGCCGCTTCGTGGGCTACAGCCAGGTCAGCCACATGACCAGCGAATTTGATGTCACCGATTATCTCCGTTTCACGGAAGAGGGCAGCCCCGCGCCTTTTGAAAATGAGATTACGGTGGTGGTGCTGAAGTGGTGCGACGGTTCCTACCTGGAAGACCAGGATATGTTCCGCTTCTCGGGTATTTTCCGCGAGGTTTATCTGCTCCTGCGGGACAAGACCCACCTGGTGGATATTGATGTTCGCCCCCGTGTACAGGAAACCTTTGATCGGGGCACCCTCTCGGTGACCCTTACCGCCAACGGAACGCTTCCTGTTGCCTACCGCCTGGAAACCCCCGATGGCAAGCTTGCCGCCGAGGGCAGCGTAACGGTGGAGGGAACGGGTGAGTTCTCCCTTGCCCTGCGCGACCTGCAGCTTTGGTCGGATGAGGCACCTATCCTGTACGTGCTCCGCCTTTACGCCGGGGAGGAGATCATTCGCCTGCCCGTGGGCTTCCGCCATGTGGAGATTCGCGACAGCGTGATCTACATCAACGGACAGAAGGTCAAGGCCAAGGGCGTCAACCGCCATGACAGCCATCACCTGCTGGGCCATGCCACCCCCTTGGACCATATGCGCCGCGATCTGCTCATTATGAAGGCCCATAATGTCAACATGGTGCGCACCAGCCACTACCCCAACGATCCCCGTCTGGTGGGACTCTGCGATAAGCTGGGGCTTTATGTCTGCGACGAAACTGACCTGGAGACCCACGGTATGCAGACCGTAGGGGATTGGGACGGACTCACCGATCATCCCGACTGGACGGCTGCCTACCTCGACCGCGCCGAGCGGATGCTGGAGCGGGATAAGAACCACCCCTGCATCATCATGTGGTCCTTGGGCAACGAATCGGGCATCGGTCGGAATCAGATCGAGATGGACCGCTATTTCCGTTCCCGGGACGACAGCCGCCTCATTCACTGCGAGGACATTTCCCGACGTGCCGCCAGAATGCTCCGGGATGGGGAAACCATTCCGGAGGAATACGGTTTCGTGGATGTGGTGAGCAGAATGTACTGGGAGCTGGATCTCTGCCGCGATTACCTGGAGAATGCTCCGAAAAAGCCCCTTTTCCTGTGCGAGTACAGCCACGCCATGGGCAATGGTCCCGGTGATTTGGCCGACTATTGGGAGATGATCTACGCCAACGATGCCTTCTTCGGGGGCTGTGTGTGGGAGTTCATCGACCACTCGGTGGCCATTGGCGAGAACCGGTATGCCAAGCCAAACTTCACCTATGGCGGTGACTTCGGGGAAAACCCCCATGACGGCACCTTCTGCGTGGATGGTTTGGTTTATCCCGACCGTCGTCTTCATACGGGCCTGCTTGAGCTGAAGCAGGCGCTCAAGCCCTTCGCCGTCACCGATTTTGATGCCGACAAAAAGTCGGTACGCATCAAGAACCTGCGCTATTTCCGCAGCCTTGACGACTGCGATCTGTACTGGAACATCGAGGTGGATGGCACGGTGGCGGCAGAAGGCCGCATCGGTCCCCTGTACATCTCTCCTCAAAACAGCAGCCGCTATATGCTGGTCTATGGCGACCTGCCCTGCGGAACTGCGACTTTGAATCTGTTCCTGCGGAGCAATACCACCACGCCCTGGGCACCGATGGGACACGAGCTTGGCTTTGTCCAGCTGTCCGTCCCCAACGAACCCATGCCCAAGCCCGCTCTGCGGGATACCGTTCCCGCGGGAACACGCCTGACCCTGACCAATACCAAGACACAGATCACGGTAACCGCAGGGGAGACGGTGTATACCTTCGATCGGATTCACGGCCTGCTGACCTCCATTCGGGATCACGGCGCCGAGCTGCTCGCGGCTCCCCTTACCCCCACCGTTTGGCGCGCCCCCACTGATAATGACCGCAACCTCAAGCGCAAATGGTTTGCCGAGCGGTACGATCAGATGAAGGTGCATTGCTACAACTGCAGCAGTGTGTCGCTGGACGATAAGTCCGCGGTGATCACGGCGAAGATCTCCCTGGGTGCTCCCTCTCTGCTGCCCATCATGCAGGCGGTACTGACCTACACCGTTTATGCCGCCGGCGGCATTCGCGTGGATATTGATGCCAAGCTGCGGGAGGGAATGCCCCCTCTGCCTCGCTTTGGCTTTGTGACCCGGATGCCCGAGGGCAGCGAGCGCCTGCGCTACTTCGGCCGCGGCCCCGTGGAATCCTACCTGGATAAGCGACTTGCCTCCCGCCTGGGACTGTTTGAAACCACCGTGACCGAGCATTTCGAGCCCTACGTCCGTCCTCAGGAGAACTGTGCCCATGCCGATACGGCCTGGATGGACATCTCCACGGCGGCAGGCCGCGGTCTGCTCTTTGCTTCGGTGAATGCCCCCTTCAGCTTCAACGCATCCCACTTTACCACCGAGCAGCTGACCAACACCGATCATGACTATGAGCTTGTGGCCATGCCCGAGACGGTGGTGCACATCGACTACCGCCACGCCGGCATCGGCTCTGCTTCCTGCGGACCCGATCTGAATCCCAAGTACGCCCTCTCCGAGACCGAGATCGCCTTCTCCTTCCGCATCCTCCCCGGCATCATCAACAACATGGATGAATTTGCCGAGGCGGGAAGGGAATAAGACCGAAGGATCGGAAAGCAAAAAAAGTGTGCTGTATAAGTTTGGGGTGCTAAAGGACGGTTTTACACTCCGGAATAACAATTGAATTAGTCGCTACATGAAAAGGCTCCCTTGTGTAAAGGGAGCCTTTTGTTCGGCTCCAAGTGAGCAAACTTATCCATATTTTAACCACTGAGAGCGACCAAAAGGTTACTTTCGGTGGCCCATTGTTCATCAAACGCGTTTTCTCCTTCTACAAATTCTCACAAAAATATGGTACAATGATAACGAAGCAAAAATTTTCAATTGTTTGATATAACACGGTGTATAAATACGTTTGGAATTGTGCTAACGGTTTGCTATATTTTATTTTAAATATTCTCTGCTATAATGTAATCAGAAAGAGTAGCTACGATCTTTCCATCAAACAATGAAAGAAGGAATGAATATGTTGAATTTTGGCCAGAAAATCAAAAAGCTGCGCACGGATGCAGGCTTATCGCAGGCTGTGCTTGCAGAACACATTGGGGTTTCAGTTCAATCTGTATCCAATTGGGAATGTAATAACACAATGCCGGATATATCGCAAATTGTTCCTCTCGCAAGTATCCTTTGCGTATCAACCGATTACTTGCTTGGCGTGGGATTTGACGAAAAAGCCGATCAGGAAACGCTTGTTCGCAATGTAAATACCGTTTGGGCACATTATTCCGTCAACACAAGAGAAAACAATGCTGATTTATTGGCAGCGAATCTGTATAAAGAGTATCTGCGCAAGTATCCTGCCGATTATGAAGTGAAGTATAAGTGCGCATTAGCCTTATACGATTACCTTTTGGTGGGAAAGGCGAGAGGGAAATTTCACATTGAAGCGAGTACTTATGAATCTATCTATACGCAGTGCAAATCAATGCTGTCATCGGTTTGCAACAACACTTCGGGCATAGAACTGCAGATACAGGCAAATCAGTTGATGATCCAACTTATGCTCTTGGATGATCATTTTGATGAAGCTCTGCATTGCGTCGAAATGCTTCCAACAACCTGCGGAATAAAATACACCGCACAAAGCAAAGTGCTGTACGTGCAAAAAGCCATTGGCAAAGCGAGCAAAGTGAAATTGGCTGCGGATAAAGAAAAATGCCTGGATTATCTGAAGGCATTGTATGAAAGCGTAAATTTCGGTGTGTATGAGAAAGATAAATCCATCCCGATATTGGAACACGCAGAGAGCATTGCAAAAATGGCAGTATCCTTATACTCAGATGCAACATCACTTGAGGTTAATTCCTATGAAAAGATGCCATATTGTTATCTGATCACGGCATATACCATGCAGTGCAATACGAATTTGTTGAATCACGATTATGACGCAGCATATAAGGCATTGGACAAAGCTGCAAAAGCTGCGCGTGAAATGTATGTGTGGGTAAAGGGAAAGACAGAAAATAAAGAAATTTTGGCGGACTACAAGTTCTTTGCTGAGCGAACCCCACATTGGGCATTTAGTTTTAGCGGAATGTATTCCGGCGAAGAGAATGAATTTACAAAGTCAGAACAGTATAAGAATGCTGTAGAGGAAATCAAGAAGGTTCTGTACGCTTAATATTTGCACGGATAATTAGCAAGTCTATCACACAAAATTACCGCAGAGCGCAACTTGAACGGTTGCACTCTGCGGTAAGTTGGATTACCCAGCTAACGCTGACGGCGATGGGGGCGAACTTATGGGTAAGAAAGTCCTCTCCCTTTGTACAAGGAATCTAGTCAATGACCTCGTCCCGGAGAACCTCACCTTCATCGCTGTTGAAAATGATCCGTTTTCGCCCGTCCTCCTGCAGGATGATCCCTGCGCCGATGAAGTGGTTGGGGGCACCGTCCTTTCCCTTGAGGGGCTTGGAGCCGATGATGGCGGTGCAGGGCTGACCCTGGTGGTCGAAATCCGAGCCCACAGGGCTGATCTCCACCTGATGGTGGTGGCCGAAGAGCAGAAGATCGGGCTTCACATGGTCCCGCATCAGACGTGCCCACTCGCCGTAAAGCTCCTGCTCGATGTCGAAGGGGGGCGGACAGATGTGGGTGAATGCCACATGGGAGATCACCAGCTTGTGCTTCACCCCGGGGGCGGCGTACTCCCGCTCGGCATTGGCAATGACCTCGCGGATGAAATCGGTTTCCTCCTCCCGGAACTGGTGGAAGCAGATGGTATAGCCGTAGTTCGGCATACTGTCGTCCTTGTCCTCGCCGCAGTCCAGCAGAAGTCCCCATACACAGCCCACACGGAAGGTGTAATAGGTTCGTCCGTTCACTGTGGGGATGTAGTGGGGCATATCCTCGGCGTGAATGCCCCGGGTGTCATGGTTGCCCCGGGCGAAGACGCAGGGGCAGTGCCCCTCGGTCACCCCGGCGGCAATTTCACAGATGGCGTTGAAATTCTCAATGTCGCCGCTGTGATTGGGGATGTCCCCGTTGAGCACCAAAAGGTCGATCTCACGGCCGAATTTTCGACCTGCCGCCACCGGCTCGGCCACCAGATTGTGGGCGTCCGAGATGTGGTAGATGCTGATCTCCCCCTCCTCCGGCACGGGACGGAAGGAAACGGTCAGCTCCCTTGGCTCTTCACTTGTGGGGAAGTAGGGCTTGCGCTCGATCATTTTACGGTAGACCACCGTGTATTCCTTTTCCCGGTCAAGGACAGCCATGGGGATCTCCGCCCGGTGCATTCTCGTGTTGGAGCGGAGAATGCCGTTGCAGTGGTCGTAGTATTTTCGCTCACCTACCCGTACCCACATGATCACCTCGTCGGAGAAGGGAACGAAGATGTGGTATTTATCCCCCGCTGCAAAAACGGTGGGCGCGGCCGACATATATTCGGGAAGCTGGATCATCATATTTCCTCCGTATTTCTGTACTGCAGCCATTA
>JAFTUB010000036.1 GCA_017466495.1 Clostridia bacterium | reverse complement strand
TTTTTGAAAGTTTTCGCGGGGGCGTGGGGGTGCCTTTTTCAAAAGGCATCCCCACATTTTTTTGTTTAATTCTCTTGCAAACCAAAGGGATTTATGGTATAATGGATATAATATAATTTGTACAAAAAAATCCGCGGCGCGGGTGCTGCGGGGGAAGGAAAAAAGAGAGATGACCAACACCGAAGAGCTTCGCGCCCTATGGGGAGCAGTCAAGGAAGCCATGCGCGAGAAATACGTGCAGAGCGTCATTGACCTGTGGTTTGATGCATACACGCTGGTGGAGTTTGACGGGACCTGTGCGGTTCTTGAGACCGACAATGCCTTCAAGCACAACATTGTGAAGAACCAGCACCTGGAGAACATCCGTCACTATTTTGAGGTTGCCGCCGGATTCCCTGTGGAGGTCAGGCTCCGCTGCACCGGCGTGACCGAGGAGGAGCCGGTACGGGAAGAGGAGCGGGAGGAAGAGCCGGAGGAGCCGGCCGAGCCCCTCATCGGCGGGACGATTCCCCCCTTCAACTTCTCCTACACCTTCGACAACTACGTGGTGGGCAGCTCCAACAAGTTCGCCTACACGGCCTGCTGGGCGGTGGCAAACAATCCCGCCTACCGGTACAACCCCCTCTTCATCTACGGGCCGTCGGGGCTGGGCAAGACCCATCTGATGTACGCCATCACCAACGCCATCCGGCAGAAAAATCCCAACGCCGAGGTGATCTACATCAAGAGCGAGGATTTCACCAACCAGATGATCGAGTCGCTCTCCCGCAAATCCATGCCCGAGTTCCGCAACAAGTACCGTCACTGCGACGTACTGCTCATTGACGATATTCAGTTTATCGCCCGGAAGGAAGGTATTCAGGAGGAGTTCTTCCACACCTTCAACACCCTGGTGGAGAACAACCGGCAGGTGATTTTAGCCTCCGACCGTCCCCCGGCGGAGATCCATCCTCTCGAGGAGCGGCTTAAATCCCGGTTTGAGCAGGGCCTTCTGGCCGACATTCAGCCCCCCGATTTTGAGCTGCGTGCCGCCATCATCAAGAACAAGGCCGCCTCGGTGAGCCTGGAGCTCCCCGACGATGTGCTGGAGTTTCTGGCCGAGAACCTTCGCTCCAACATCCGTCAGATCGAGGGTGCCATCAAAAAGCTGGGCGCCATGTCCTTCGTCTCGGGCAAGCCGGTGACGGTGGATCTTGCCCGCACCGCCATTACCGATATCATCGGGGGTGCCGAGCCGGTGAGTGTCACGGTGGACAAGATCTTCACCGCCGTCTGCCGCAAGTACAGCGTGACCCGCTCTGAGCTGGAGAGCAACAGCCGCAAGAAGGAGCTCACCCAGCCCCGCCACCTCTGCATCTACCTCATCCGCGAGGTGACCGGACTCTCCCTGCCGCAGATCGCCAAGCTCTTCTCCCGTGACCATTCCACCATCCTTTCCTCCTACAAAACCATCGAGAAGCGCTGTGCCGAAAACGCCGCCTTTAAGACCGAGGTCAGGGAAATGATCAAGGAATTCCACAACTGATTCCACAGACCTTCTCCACAGGCTGTGGAGACAATGTGTGGATAATCCCTGTGGAAAAAACGGTAGAAAAATGTGGAAAAATCGGGCCTTGGGATTTTGTGGAAAAGTACCCTCGGTTTCCCGCAGGGGCTGTCCACAGCGAAAAGCCACGAATTACGGCATAAAGACGGGATTTCCACAGTTTGCACAGCCCCTACTACTACGAATACTAAAATTTATTCATTCTTTCATTCTTTCACGCAAGCGCGGGAGAGCACGAACTCTCCCCACAGAAAGGACAGGATATGCGTATTATTTTCGACCGCTCCACCGTTATCGCCGCCGTCACCCCGCTGATGTGCGCCGTCTCCAACAAAAACACCCTCCCCGCCATCGAGGGTATTCTCATGCGCACCGTTCCGGGGGGCATCGAGATGACCACCTTCGACCTGGAGAAGGGTGTCCGCCTCTTCTGCTCCGCCGAGGTGCTGGAGGAGGGATACATCATCCTCAACGCACAGAAGTTCTATGCCACCATCCGTGCCATGGGCGGTCGGCAGATTGAGCTGGTGGTGGACAAGAACCTGGGTGCCACCATTCTCTCGGGCAGCTCCTCCTATCAGATGCAGGCCATGCGGGGTGAGGATTTCCCCGGCATGCCGGTGCTGGAGAGTGAGCGCTCCTTCCTGCTGCCCCAGGGCATTCTCCGGGCGCTGATCAATCAGACCGCCTTCGCCGTTGCCGTCAACGATCAGCGTGCGGCTCTCAACGGCTGCTTCTTCCGCGTCACCGAGGGACAGCTGCTGCTGGTGGGCTGTGACTCCTTCCGTCTGGCCAAGTGCTCGGCGGACATCAGCATCGAAAATCTCTCGGCGGACGGCCGCGCCCTGGATTTCTCCTTCATCATCCCGGGCAAGACCCTGGCCGAGCTGATCCGCTTCCTGGACGATAAAACCGAGGGGGATGAGCTGCCCGAGGTTCGGGTTTACCTCACCCGCAAGCACGTCATCTTCCGCTTTGACGAGCTGACTCTCTTCTCCCGCATCATTGACAGCGAATATCTCGACTATAACCGCGTCCTCTCGGGCAGCGATGCCAACCACGCCACCCTGGACCGCCAGGAGCTGCTGGGTGCGCTGGAGCGCGCAACCCTCGTCACCGAGGAAAAGGTGGTGGGCGCAGTCCGCTCCTGGGTCAAGCTGACCTTCGGCGGACCCAAGCTGGAGATCTCCTCCATCTCCTCCACCGGACGCATTTATGACGAGGTGGAGAACTACTACTACGGCGAGCCCATCGAGATCGGCTTCAACAACCGTTACCTCATCGATACCCTCCGCGCCTGCACCGCTGAGCGCGTGACCCTGTCCCTCACCTCGCCCCTGATGCGCATGGTGGTGGAGCCCGCCGAGGATGAGGCTACCCTGACCGATCAGGTCTTCATGGTGGTGCCTGTCCGGATGCACGACTGATGCCTGTCCGCGCCATTGCCCTCACCGACTTCCGCAACGTGGCGTCGGCCGAGGTGCACTTCGGTGAGGGAGTGAACATCCTCGTGGGCAGCAACGCCCAGGGGAAGACCAACTTGCTGGAAGCCATTTACCTCTTTGCCCTGGGCAAGTCCTTCCGCGGGGCAAAGGAGGCTGAGCTTATCCGCTTCGGCGCAACGCTGGCCGCTCTTCGCCTGGATTTTTCGGCGGGGGGACGGGAGCAGACCGCCGCCATCCGCTTCTCCGGCGGACGGCGTTCGGTGGAGCTCAACCGCGTCAGGCTTCGCCGCATGAGCGAGCTGGTGGGGGCCTTCCGGGCCGTGCTCTTCTGTCCCGAGCACCTCTCGCTGATCAAAGAGGGACCCGCCGCCCGACGGGGATATCTGGACATTGCCATTTCCCAGCAGAGGCCCATGTATCTGCAGGCCCTGCAGCGATATAATCTCGCCCTGCGGGAGCGGAACAAGCTCCTCAAGCAGGCCGAGGAAAATCCCCGGCTCTTGAAGGACACGGTGGATCTGTGGTCGGCCCAGCTGGCCGAGCAGGCCGCCGTCATTGCCCCCGCCCGCCTGGCCTACGTTCGGGAAGTGGAGCAGGCCGCCGCCCGTATCTTCGCCGAGATGACAGGGGAGCGGGAGCTGCCCGCCTTCACCTATCAGGGGGGCTTTCACCTGGAGGCCGACCGCTGTGCCGACCCCGCCGCCGTGCGGGAGCGGGTGTACGGCCTGCTCACCGCCCACCTCGACCGCGAAATCGGGGCGGGAAGCACCCTTTGGGGGGTGCATCGGGATGATATTGCCATCTCCCTCAACGGCCGCTCAGCGCGGCTCTACGGCTCCCAGGGGCAGCAAAGATCCCTTGCCCTGGCCATGAAGCTGGCCGAGGGCGAGAT
>JAFTUB010000035.1 GCA_017466495.1 Clostridia bacterium | reverse complement strand
CGACGTTTTTTTTCTTTCCGGTCATCATTGCGGGATTTCTTCTGCTGCAGGTACTGCTCACGGCCTCCGCCGGCGGTTTGGACGGGGGCATCGATCTGTGCTGCGGCGTAAATTGCTTCCCGCTCGGCCATCAGCGCGCGGAGCTCGCTGTAGCCCTGTCCCTCGTGGGTGACCCGATAATCGTAGAGATCACCGCCGCCCATGGCTTCTCCGGGGGAGAGGGCAAGAATGCGGGTGGCCAGCTTGTCAATGAGGTATCGGTCGTGGGATACCGTGATCAGCGTGCCGTCGAAGCCCTCCAGGGCAGCCTCAAGGGCCTCGCGGGAGTTGATGTCCAGATGGTTGGTGGGCTCGTCCAGGATCAGCAGATTCATGCGGGAGAGGATCAGCTTGGCCAGGGTCAGCCGCGCCCGCTCACCGCCGCTGAGGACGGAAACTGTCTTCTCAATATCATCCCCGCGGAAGAGGAAGAGGGCCAGAGCCGAGCGAATCTCCAGCTCGGGCAGGGAAGGATAAGCCGACCACAGTTCCTCCAGTACCGTGTTGGAGGGAGTGAGATTTTGGTTTTCCTGGTCGTAGTAGCCGATCTCCACATTGTAGCCGAATTCGATCAGTCCGGCGGTGGGAGCGAGCTGATCCAGCATCAGCTTGATGAGGGTTGATTTTCCGCAGCCGTTGGGGCCGACGATGAAGACGCGCTCCCGCTTTTTGATGAGAAAGTCCAGCCCCGAGAAGAGGGAGTTCTCTCCGAAGCCCATGGAAAGTCCCCGGGCGCGGAGTACTTCGTTGCCGCTCTCCCCCGATGCGGTGAAGCGCATCCGAATGGCCTTGGGGGCATCCTGGGGGCGCTCGACCTTCACCATGCGCTCCAGTGCCTTTTCTCTCGATTCGGCGGCAATGATGTTCCGTTCACGGTTCCATGCCCTCTGCTGGGCAATATACGCCTCCTGCCGTGCGATCTCCTTCTGCTGGTTGCGGTAATGCTTCTCCTGGATGGCGCGGTCGGTTTCGTACTGCGCCACGCTGGCGGTGTAGCCGCCGTTGTAGAGCTTGGCGCGGCAATGTTCAATGCGCAGGGTTTTGTTGGTAACCCGGTCAAGGAAGAATCGGTCGTGGGAGATGATGAGAACATTTCCACTGTAGTCCATGAGGAAGTTTTCCAGCCAGCCCATGGTTTCAATGTCCAGGTGGTTGGTGGGCTCGTCCAGCAGAAGAATGTCGGGTTCGGCGCAGAGCTGTTTTGCCAGCGCCAGCCTGGTGCGCTGGCCGCCGGAAAGCACCTCAACCGATTGCTTCTGCGTGTCGGCATCAAAGCCCATTTTGGTGAGGATGGATGCGGCACGGCCCCGGAACTCCAGACCGCCGCCTTCGCTGTACCTGCGATAGAGCTCGGCGTATTCGGTGGAGATGCGCATGGTTTCCTCGGTGGGACGGTCCTCGTCATGGAGTGCTGCCTCCAGCTCGGCCAGCCGTTCTTCCGCGGCGATATGCTGGGGATAGGCGGCATACATCTGTTCAAGAACGGTGTCGCCGCAGAGGTCGCTGACCTCAAATGCTCCATCCTGTGTCAGCACACCTACGGTTTTATTTTTGGAAAAGAAGATATTGCCTTCATCAGGTTCCAGCTCGCCCAAAATCAGCTTGAACAGCGTGGACTTGCCGCAGCCGTTGACACCGATGATGCCGAGCTTGTCCCCCTCCTCCAGAGAAAAGGACACCTTCTCCAGCACCGGCTTGATGCCAAAGGAGAGGGAAAGATCATTGACGGAAATGCTGGTCCTATTGCTTACCTTTCTGCGGCCATGGGAGATGGCCGATCAAAGATAGATTTTGATTTCCCGGGCAACCCCGAGAATGCGGGCTTCCCCCGTTTCAAAGTCCACGGTGGAGAGCTCAATGGGGGAATAGGCTTCGTTTTCGGGGAGCAGGAAAATCCGCCGCCCCTCGCGATGGAAGCGTTTGACGGTGGCGCTGTCGCCCCCCACAAGGCAGGCGACTACGGCGCCCTCTTCGGCATACTGCTGTTTGCGGAAGAGAACCAGAGCCCCTTCCACCATGCCGATGTTCCGCATACTGTCCCCACGGATGCGGAGGAAGAAATGATCCTCGGCCTCGGCCGCCGACACGGCGGCCTGTTCATAGCCCAACAGCGCTTCTTCGGTGATGATGGGCTGCCCGGCACGGATCTCCCCAACAATGGGCACCGATGCGGTGTGCAGGGGGGATTCCCGACCCAGCATTTCATCCAGGCTGATGCCGAAATGATCGGCAATGCGGGCAAGCTTGTCGGCCTTGGGGGTGGAGCGGCCGCTTTTCCAGTCGGCCAGGGTAGTGGGGGAGATCCCCGTTGCCCGGGCCACCCGATATGCCGAGGTGTTGTGGGACTTGAGCAAAGCTTTGAATGCGGCGTAATCCATATAGGTACAACCTCACAGTATTGTCGCATTTGCGAAATACCATCTTGACAGACATTCGCAAATGCGATATAATTCAGGAGAAAATCAGAATATCCGAGGAACAGTATACCGCATTTTCGTCCCGAAGTCAAGGGGGTGTTTCCATTATGACGGAAATGCGAAGGTTTTGTGTGAAGCTTGGCGGACGATGGGAGGTTGAATAGAATGAACGGAACAGAAGAAAAAAAGGCAGCGCAGCTGTTGTCTGCATATCGGATCTATAAGAAGATGCTCCTTTGCGGAGAAGGGATGAGCAGCTGCGATCGGGTGCTTCTGCGGATGCGGATGCGGGAGATCGAGAGTCTGCTGGGAGACTTGCCGGTGGGTGATGCGCGGCTGCTCTTAGAGCTGCACTATCTCCGCGGGTGCAGCGTAGAGCGATGTGCCGAGCGGCTGGGGATCAGCCGTGCCACCGCCTTTCGCCTCAAACGGCGAGGACTTTCCCTGGTGGCGGCAAAGAAAAATCGCATGGCCCGCCACGCATAAAGGGCGCGTGCGGCGGCAACACTAACGATGCAGAAAAAGCAAGGAGGAATTGCAGATGAACGTAAGAAATGCCGCAGCCGCAGGAATCGTCACCGGCCTCATTCTTGTCAGTGCCGTTGCCGTGCGGAACACCCCGAAAATGCGGGCAAGACGCATGACCCGCCGCGCAGGACAGACCATGGATGCCCTGGGCTCCATGCTCCAGAGCATGGCCGTCATGACGAAATGAGCCAAAATATCCCCCGGCTATGATAGCCGGGGGATATTTTTACTCCGGGAAGTCCGTTATCGCCCTCGCTTCGGCATCTGCGGGCGGAAGAACTGATAGAAGCTGCAGGGGATCATACCGTTGTAAAGCCGGCGGATCTTGTCGGCGCGGCGGCCGTACAACTGCTCAAAGCCCTCGTGGGAGGTGAGGACATAGATCTGCCAGGGGTCGAAGCCGGCAAAGCATCTGCCCATGTCGCGGTAAAGCTCTTCTACGGCTTCGGGGGTCATCAGCCGCTCGCCGTAGGGTGGATTGCATACAATGGTGCCCCGGCGGTCGGGCTTGGTAATGGTGCGCACGTCAGCTTCAAACACCTTCAGATAGGCCGACACACCGGCACGGCGGGCGTTTTCCTTGGTCAGCGCAACGCATTCGGGGTCAATGTCCGAGGCCCATACCTCAAAGGCCGACTCCTCATCAATGGCCGAGATGGCCTCATCCCGGGCGTCATCCCAATATTCCGCAGGAATCCAGGGGTATTCCTCCGCGGCAAAACGGCGGCCAAGCCCCGGGGCGGTCTTGGTCTGCAGCATGGCTGCCTCGATGGCAATGGTGCCCGAACCGCAGGTGGGATCCCAAAAGAGAATGTCGCTGCGGGGCCGTGCGGTCATGGCAAGAGCGGCGGCCAAGGTCTCCCGCAGAGGTGCGGCATTGGCGGCGGGACGGTATCCCCGTTTGTGGAGGGCGACACCGGAGGTGTCGATCATCAGGGCCGCTTCGTCCTTGAAGAGGAAAAATTCCACCTGGTATTTGATGCCGGTTTCGTCAAACCAGCGCTGTCCGTATGCCCCCGACAAGCGGTGGACAATGGCTTTTTTTACGATGCTCTGGCAGTCGGGGACCGAGAACAGTGTACTCTTGATGGCGTGTCCCTTCACGGGGAAGGCATCGACCGCGCCGATGAAATCCTCCCAGGGCAGGGCGGCGGTGCCGTCGAAGAGCTCGGTGAAGGAGCGGGCAGGGAAGCGCCCCAGCACGAGATATACCCGTTCTGCGGTGCGCAGCTGAAGATTGCAGCGGGCCACAGCATCCAGGGAGGCACGGAAATATACCCGCCCATCCATGGTTTCGGTGCGGTGGCAGCCCAGGGCATCCAGCTCTCCCCCAAGCAGCTTTTCCAGCCCGAACAGGCAGGTGGCGGCAAAATTGTATTCGGTCATGATTTTTCCTCATTTGTGGGTTTTATTGCCCATAGTATAACACAAATCCCGCCGTTTTGCAAGGGGCGGAAATCATGCCGCACAAAAAAGGAGCGCCGCGCATCTCTGCACGGCACCCCATACGCTACGGTGCGGATGGCGTGTCAACCGGCCAACCGACACCATTTTGCCATTGCTTTTATAGTTACTTGGTCTTGATATCGTTCTCGTACTTCTCGATCATCTTCTTGACCATCTGACCGCCGATGGAACCGGCCTGACGGGCGGTGAGATCACCGTTGTAGCCCTGGTTGAGGTTTACGCCAACCTCGGATGCGGCCTCCATCTTAAAACGATCAAGAGCTTCCTTTGCCTCAGGTACGAGAGCCTTGTTGCTTGCCATAATTTTCTCCTTTTGCGATGCCCCGGGCTTGCCCCGACACCGCGATCTATTTGAATTGAGCCCGCGGGCATCCGCTCGCGTTCTCTGGCATTATTATCACCCGGTGTGTATGAAATATAAGTGCCAATTTTTGCGCCGCAGCGGCAAAAAAAGACCCGAAAAAATCCATGGATTTTTTCGGGTCTTTGGGTTTGATTATTTTTGCGCAGTGGGGGCGGAGAAGAAGCGCAGAATTCTGTCGCGGGATGTGGGAAGCTTGCCGCGAACCATCTCTGCGGAGCCGCCGCCTTTTCCGCCGAGTTCTTCATGCATTGCCGCGCTGAGTGGACGGCAGTCATTGCGGCTGCCCAGCACATAGGTATAGCCGTCCACGTCGTTCCCCGAGAGGGCAATGGCGGTTTCGGTGTGAGCAAGCGCGGAATTGACCAGATAACGAAGCTCATTTGCGCCGAACAGCGGCTCAAATACCACGGCAGGGGAGTCTGCATCGCCGTCAAGGGCAGCGAGATGCAGTTCAATGAGTCGGCTGCAGAGCGCGCTTTGCCGCGCTTTGCCCGCACCGATCTCGTCTCCAAGGCGAGCCACCGCCTCCACAACCTCATGCTGCTTGGCCGAGAGGGAGGCTGCGATGGATGCCACAGCGTGATAGCGGCGTCGATAGTCCTCCAGGTCATCCAGCCCGCAGAGCATATGGATGCGGATGCCGCCTTTGTAGCGAATGAAATCCAACAGCTTGATGATGCCGATCTCACCGGTTCGGGCAACATGGGGGGCACAGCAGGCACAGCGATCCACCGATCCCTCCTCGCCGATGGAAACGATCCGCACATTCTCCCGCAGATCCAGCTTGCTGCGGTATTCCAGGGTGTCAAGCTGATCGGGGGCGGGATAGTGGACGGAGATGGGCAGATTTTGTGCCACGATGCAGTTTGCCATTTGCTCAATTCGGTCAAGCTGATCCCGAGTCAGCTCGCCGTCAAGATCGAGGGTCACATCCTCATGTCCCATGAGGAAGCCTACGTAAGTCAGACCGT
>JAFTUB010000034.1 GCA_017466495.1 Clostridia bacterium | reverse complement strand
GCTGAACCGTTTCCTCTTCCACTTAAAATTCGGGCAAAGCGCAATAGAGGCCTTGGAGGCAGTGGAAAAGATTCTGCTCATTCTGTTCCCCGACGGGAATTACCAATACTACCACAACATACTGCAATACAACTGCATCAGCAAAGCCTTTCATTTTTGCAAAACAAAGCAATATGACCTCGTGTTGGAAGAGCTGAAAAAAGCAAGATATCACGCGGAAGAAATGACAAAAGTATATCATCAAAAGGTCATCAAATTCACCTCTCCCCTGTTTTCTCTCATTGAAGAAGAACCGCTCATTTCCGAGTCCGACACGACAGATTTGGATGATTTCATTCGCTGCCTGAACAACAACCGCTGCTTTGATCCGATCAGAGAAAGCAAGGAGTTCAAAGCTTTGATGGTTCCCTAACCTGTCCAACGTCACGCAAAAAGGAGTACGAGCGACGCTCGTACTCCTTTTGTTTTTCGTCAAATAAAGCAGTTTTCGATTATGCGCGGACCTTGCTCTGGAGCTCATCCAGCAGCTTCTTGGCATTGCTGTAGAAGAGCTTCTCCACCACGTCGGCACCGAGGCCGAGTTTGGTGGTTGCTTCCTTCATGGCGAGGATCTCCTCGTACATGAAGAAGGTCAGCTTCTTGCCTTCCTCCTCGGAAACCTCACGCAAGTGGGGATCCTGGCCGGGATCGCCGTAGAGTCCGGGGGGAACCAGGTTGATGTAGGTATTGTTCTCTTCAATGCGGTGCATTCTCATGCGCACGATGGGCTCATCACTGCCGAACAGGATCTTGTCCGGGCTCACGTTCTCCAGCAGGCGCTCAAACACATAAGCGCTGGTGTTGGCGGTAAAGTCGTAGTACAGATCGGTGTAGTCCTTGAGCTGCTCGAAAGCATCTCCCACGTCACACTGGCAGTATGCGCGGCCCACATGAGCGATCACCAGGCGGATGTTGGGGTAGGTCTCACAGATGTAGCGAATCTGCGCGATGTTTACGGGGTCGCGGAAGCGTTCATCACGGGGAATGTGAAGCATCACCATCAAACCGTTGCGGTTGATCATCTCCAGCAGATGCGGCGGGAAGAAGTCCAAAATGCGGACCTCTTTCCTGGGAATATAATCGGGAGACAGGGAGAGGTAAGACTTGATGCCCAGGTAGCCGTTGCGGAAGATCTCACGCTCTACCTCGTCTGCGGTCTGCAGGGGATGAGAATAGTACAGTGCGGGATAGCCAGAAACCTTGGCTGCATGGGAAATATAGGCATTTCTCTCATAGCAGGACTCCATGTCACGAACCTTGGAGGCAAAAATCAGGGGGGTTACTTCCTTATCCGGGAAGTAGAGCTCGTAGGCCTCCATGATATCCTCGATCTTGTTCTCTGCAGCAACCAGAGAGGGCCATTTGACCGTACGCTGGGGCTTGCTGGGATCCTGAGGCTTGGGGGCACCCTTCCAAACGTGGGTGTGAATGTCGATAATTTTGCTGGGCAGATAATCACGAAGCTGTTCTTCGTAGATTTTCTTGTCATAATCGGTTACGGTAAACAGGCTCATAGCAGTTCTTCCTTTCAGTGTGATTTACAGGATTAACCTGTGTCAATTATACCCCTTTACGCGGTTGGTGTCAAGTCCGACGCAAAATTTTTATCCCGTTTTTGCATAAATTTGGCCGAAAGCAAAGGAAGGGTCGGCATTCGCCGACCCTTCCGGACATCATTAAAGGATAGAGAAATTCACCACAACTGCGGCAAAGACAATGGAGACCATGGACAGCAGCTTGATGAGAATATTGATGGCAGGACCCGAAGTGTCCTTGAAGGGGTCACCTACGGTATCGCCAACCACGGCAGCCTTGTGGCAATCCGAGCCCTTACCGCCGTGAACACCGCTCTCGATATATTTCTTGGCGTTGTCCCAGGCGCCGCCGGCATTAGACATATAAATGGCCATCAGGAAGCCGGAAGCGGTTGCACCGGCCAGCATACCCACCACACCGGCACAGCCCAGCACAAGACCCACAATAATCGGCACGGCTACGGCAACTACGGTGGGAAGCACCATCTCGCGGAGGCTCGCCTTGGTGCAGAGGTCAACGCAGGATGCATAGTCTGCATCTGCCTTACCGTCCATCAGGCCGACGATCTCCTTGAACTGACGGCGGACTTCCTTCACCACGCTCTGCGCAGCGCGGCCAACCGAATTCATGGTGAGTGCGGCAAATACGAAGGGGAGGCAGGCACCCACAAACAGACCGATCAGAACGGTGGGGGTAGTAATGCTGAGGTCAGCCACCTTCTCCAGGCCGCCTTCGATGGTCTTTACTTTATCAATATAGGATGCCATAAGCGCCAGGGCAGTCAGTGCGGCAGAGCCGATGGCAAAGCCCTTACCGGTGGCAGCGGTGGTATTGCCCAGGGAGTCCAGAGCATCGGTGCGCTCTCTTACCTTGTGGTCAAGGCCGGCCATCTGGGCGATACCGCCCGCGTTGTCGGCAACGGGACCGTAAGCATCGGTGGCTAGGGTGATACCCAGGGTGGACAGCATGCCCACAGCGGCAAGTGCGATGCCGTACAGACCGGCAGAAGCACTGGAGGCGCCGCCGGACACATAGAAGGCAACCAAAACACAAACCGCAACAATTACGATGGGAAGCAGCGTGGAAAGCATACCCACGGACAGACCGCCGATGATAATGGTAGCGGTACCGGTCTCGGAGGTAGCGGCAAGATTGCGGGTGGGCTTGTAGCTGTCGGAGGTGTAATACTCGGTGGACTGACCGATCAGCACACCGGCCACGAGACCGGCAAGGATTGCGAAATAAACCGTCCAGTTTTCCTTACCCAGCACAAAGTAGACCATGGGGAAGGCAGCCACGGCGATCAGAATCGCGGAGAAATTGGTACCGCGGGAAAGGGCACGAAGCAGCTGCTTCTGGGAAGCGTCTTCCTTGGTTCTGACCAGGAAGGTGCCGAGAATGGAACAAACGATACCCACTGCGGCAAGAATCATGGGCAGTGCCATGGCCGTAACCGAGCCAAAGGCGGAAACGCCCAGTGCGCAGGCGGAAATAACAGAGCCGACATAGGACTCGTACAGGTCTGCCCCCATACCGGCCACGTCACCCACATTGTCGCCCACGTTATCGGCGATAACAGCGGGGTTGCGGGGGTCATCCTCGGGGATACCGGCCTCAACCTTACCCACCAGGTCAGCGCCCACATCTGCGGCCTTGGTAAAGATACCGCCGCCCACACGGGCAAAGAGCGCCATGGAGGATGCCCCCATACCAAAGGTCAGCATTGCGCCGGTAACCTCCGCAGGGGAGAGCTTAAAGACAAACTTCAGCAGGAAAAACCACACCGAAATATCCAGCAAGCCGAGACCGACCACAGTAAAGCCCATTACGCTGCCGGCAGAGAATGCAACGCGAAGACCCTTATTGAGTCCTTCACGGCAGGCATTGGCAGTCCGTGCATTGGAGGCGGTGGCGATTTTCATGCCG
>JAFTUB010000033.1 GCA_017466495.1 Clostridia bacterium | reverse complement strand
TCGTCGATGGGCATATTGTATGCGGCGGCGATGCTGTTGTATTCTTCCTCGATCTCAGCCTCGGTGGCCACGATGCCCTCAGCGGCAACGATAGCTTCCAGAGCCAAACGGGTCTTCACCTGGCGCTCAGCCTGGGGACGCATCTGCTCGCGGAGAGAATCAAGGGTCATGCCGGTGTACTGGAAGTAGGTCTTCAGATCCAGGCCCTGCATACGGAGACGGTTGTCGTAGTCGCGGACGAAGTTCTCGGTCTCAGCAACGTACATAACCTCGGGAATATCAGCCTCAAGCTTCTCGATGAGAGCGGCAACCAGCTGCTCCTCAACCTCTGCCTCGGCGGTCTTGTCGTGTCTCGTCTGGATTCTTGCCCGAACATCGGCCTTATATTCATCCAGGGTATCAAATTCCGAAACATCTTTAGCGAACTCGTCATCCAGCTCAGGCAGCTCGGTAGCGGTGATGGCATGGAGCACGCACTTGAAGACAGCGGGCTTGCCTGCCAGCTCTTCTGCATGATACTCCTCAGGGAAGGTTACATTAACATCAAATGCGTCACCGATGTTTTTGCCAACGATCTGATCCTCGAAACCGGGGATGAACTGGCCGGAGCCCAGCTTCAGCTTGTGGCCCTCTGCCTTGCCGCCGTCAAAAGCAACATCGTCAACATAGCCGTCGAAGTCGATGGTGACAGTGTCACCCATCTCGGCAGCACGGTCGGTAATTTCCAGCTCGCGGGCATTGCGCTCACGAACCATGTTGATCTCGCGGTCAACTTCCTCGTCGGTAACGGGAACCACAGTGCGGGAAACCTCGATGCCGCAGTAGCCCTCGATCTTTGCCTCGGGCTTCAGGAAGCCTTCAGCCTTCAGTACCAGACCGTTCTCGTCGATGGAAACAATGTCAAACTCAGGCTGGCCGACTACCTCAAAGGCAGCTTCCTTGATGGCGGCAGTGTATGCCTCGGGCAGTACTTCGTTGACAGCATCCTCATAGAATACGCCGCTGCCGTACATCTTCTCGATGATGGCGCGGGGAGCCTTACCCTTGCGGAAGCCGGGAACATTGATGTTCTTCACGCTCTTGCGGTAAACCTTGTTTACTGCAGCCTCAAAGGTATCGTGGTCAACGGAAAACTCCAGTTCAAAACGGTTGTTTTCCAGCTTTTCTGCTTTGTTCAAGCTCATGGTAACGTCCTCCAATAAAATAGGATATTTTTTCACATACAAATTATATTGTATAACACAATTAAAATCTTGTCAAGCTTTTCCGCGAATTTTTTCGTCCGAATGGACTTCAATCCTCCATATCCGAGGCCGGATAGATGGGCATTGGGATAAATTGCAGGAAATCGGCCGCGGTGAGGATCATGTCGATCCCCTCAAAGGTCTGACAGCGGGGAACATTGTACGTCCCGTGGATATGGCCGAAATAGCATTTGCGGATGTTGTGGGCATGGAGCAGATCCACAATCTCCCGGCAGACGAAGCTACCCCAAACCGGCGGGAAGTGCAGGAAGACCAGGATGGGCAGCTCCGGGGCATCGGCTCGCAGCTTCTCGGCACATTCCAGGCTCATGGAGAGCCGCATGACCTCCCGGTTGACGATCTTGGCGTAGTCGGTGGGAAAGACGGTGGACTGCTGTTTTTCATCGTTAAACCATCCTCTGGTGCCGCAGACAACGCAGTCCTCCAGGCGGCAGGCGTTGTTGTACAGGATGGAGAGGCTGTGCAGACCGCGGTCGGCGAAAAAGGCGTTCATCTTGCTCACCGTGGACCACCAGAAATCGTGATTGCCCTTGCCCAGCAGCTTTCTGCCCGGCAGGGCATCGATGAAGCGCAGATCGGTTTCGGCTTCCTCCAGGTTCATCCCCCAGGAAATGTCCCCGGGAATGATGACCACGTCATCGGGTTCCACAATGGCCGACCAGTTTTTTTTGATTTTTTCGGTGTATCCGCTCCAGCGTGAGCCGAATACTTCCATGGATTTATTCACCGTTCCCGACAAATGCAGGTCGGAGAGAACATAAAGGGACATTCCGTGCCTCCTTACTTGAAAAATTTCGCAGGCGGGGGAGAGAATAAAGGGAGCCGATGCGGCGCAGACTATGAGCACGCCAAAAAGAAAGGAGATGAATCTCATGTCCGATTTTGAAAAGCGTGACTGCGGCTGCGGTGCACCCCGTCACATTCAGGGGATCAGCTGTGATGTCAGAAACTGCACCTACCATGACGGTCAGCACTACTGCACCGCCGGTCAGATCTCTGTCGGTCCTGCCCATGCGGAGAACAGCGGTGATACCGCCTGTGTGACCTTCCGTCCCAAGGCAGACTAACCGGGGAATGTATCCGCCCGCCAGGGGTGCCGCGCTCTGCGCGGCACCCCTGTCGATTATTTCAGCTTGCTGTAGGCGACCTTCAGCATATCAGCCGGGGCACAGACCTCGGTGAAGCGCACCTTGCGCTGAGCCAGGCCGCGCAGGGGGTAGGGGATCTCCACCCCGGTCATGCCGGTCAAGGCATCGAGAGCATCCAGCTCGTCGGTGGGAACCTCGCCGCCCAGGGCTCGAAGTACATCGGCGGCAAACTTATAGGGGCTTGCGGTGGAGGCAAGCACCATGGGGCGACGGTCGCCGGTTTCGGCAATGTACTGCTCGGCGCAGGCCAGGCCCACGGCGGTATGGGTGTCGCAGAGGTAGTGGCGCTCCTCCCAGGTGCGGCGAATGATCTGTGCGGTCTTTTCCTCGTCGGCAAAGTAGCCGCAGAAGTCGGCATCAATGGCAGCCTTCACCTCGGGGGAAACGGTGTACGCACCGGTCTCGGACAGGGACTTCATGTAGGCGTCAGTTGCCTCGCTGCCTGCGGTGAAGTAGAGCAGGCGCTCCAGGTTGCTGGAGATCAGAATGTCCATGGAGGGGGAGGTGGTGGTGTAGAAGGCGCGGTTGCGGTCATAGGTGCCGGTGGCAAGGAAGTCGGTGAGAATGTTGTTCTTGTTGGACGCGCAGATCAGGCGGTCGATCGGCACACCCATGCGCTTGGCCAGATAAGCGGCGAAAATATTGCCGAAGTTGCCGGTGGGCACGCAGACGTTGAAGGTGTCGCCCATCTTGCACTTGCCTGCATTGAGCAGATCAAGCCATGCCGATACATAGTAAGCGATCTGGGGAGCAAGACGGCCCCAGTTGATGGAGTTGGCCGAGGAGAGGAAGTAGCCCCGGGCATCCAGCTT
>JAFTUB010000032.1 GCA_017466495.1 Clostridia bacterium | reverse complement strand
CGATGAGCAGCAGGGTGAAGATGGTGATGTAGGCGCAGATGAGAATGGTCCAGAAGTAGATGTTCTTCCCCGACAGCACAGCGGGAATGAAGCAAACAAAGACGGCGGCGCAGGTCAGCACCAGCGCGGCGAGGGCAGCCAGCCCTTTGCTCCGTCCGAAGAGAATCAGCAGCAGGGCGAAGATCACCCCAAGGCAGATCAGCACATTGGTGCGTACGAAGGTGGTCATGACATAGTTGGGGGCTTCCTCCGGGGGTGCGTTGTTCATGAGAATCACCCGGCTCCCCGGCTCAACCTCCCGGATCTCCCCCATGACCACGCTGTCGCTGATGGTTTGGATGGCGGTGACGGCTTCTCCGTCCTCCAGCTGTGCGGTGAAGGTGACGGTGATATCGCGCATGGCGTCATCCTCGCCGTAGCGCTGTTCGTCGCGGGAGAGGACCTCTACCACGCGGGCGGGGAGATAGGTGGTGTTTGCCTCGGCCACAATGCGCCCGCTGTTGGCCGCGGCGGACAGAAGCAAAAGCAGAAGAACAGCGGCCGCGGCGATCAGCAGAGCGCGGATCGGACGGCTTTTGCAGAACAGATTCGGCATATGATTTCCTCCGAGGGCGGAAATGGCGGGTGCGGCCCGCCTGTGTAAAATAGTATACTCTTTTTTTGCCGCAAAAGCAAGAGGGGAGCCGCAATTTTGCGGCTCCCCGGGGGTGCGGTGTTATTCTGCGGCCCGCAGTCCCACCAGATCAAGGTGCTCGAGGTTGGGGAATGCGGCCCGGATGGCATCGGTATCGATGGTGGTGCCTTCAATCAGAAGGGGATCGTAGACACCGACCTTGTGGATCATCGTGTGCAGAAGAAGGGCATCATATACGGATCGGGTGGGCTCAACCACGTAGGTGGGATGCTTTTGAATGCCCGGGAACTCGGCGAGTGTTTTCCGTATTTGTATCTCGTTCTGCTGATCGAGGTCGAGTAACTGGTAGAAGGAGTCAAACTTTACCCGATTCCATTTGTCATCGTTATCGAGCATAACGAGGATATCCTCGAAGACTTTTTCGGGAATCATATCGGTCCAGTAATCGCAGTCGGCGGTCAGTGCTTCGTAGCTGCCCTCGGGGGCATCATGGGTGTTCACCTTGAAGTCGAGCAAGGTCTTGTTTTCGAGAGCGTCGATAAATTCTCCAATGCCATAGCCACCGGAAAGGCCATTTGGGGAGTAGCCGTAACCGTTCAAGGCTTCCTCAATCAGCTGCGGATATGCATCGTAGAGCATCACCGACAGCTCCAGGGAGGTAATCGCCTCGCACATTTCCCGGGTGATCTCCTCCTCGGGGCCCAGATTGTGGTAGTAGCGGAGAATGAACTCGGTGAGGGGGGTGAGGTTATCCTCCGGCGCGCCCCGGCCGAGAATGCCGCAGGCGGTGAAGGTGACGGTGCTGCCCAGCAGCAGCGCGAGGATCAGTACAAAGGAGATCAGGACGGCAGAAAGACGGCGGGTGGGATTCTTCATATTCAAAAACCTCCTTTTGATGGCGTTGCCCGGGGATTTGCGGGTGAAAAAGTGGAGGGCGGCAAACTGCGGGGGACAGGCCATGCAGGCTACCCGCAGAAGGGCGCGCATATAGGCCGGCCGTGCGGCGGTGCCCCCCAGCAGGCGGAGAGATGCGCTGTCACAGCTCTGCTCCATGTCCTCGTGAATGAGGGGGAGAATGAAGTGCGCCGCGGGATTGAACCAATGCACCGACACCACCGCCACGGTGAGCAGGCGGCGAAGGGCATCCCTGCGCTTGATGTGGCAGAGCTCGTGGGCAAGCACAGAGGGGATATCCTCCCGGCTAAGGCCGGCGGGAAGATAAATGCAGGGAGAAAGAATCCCCGTGGTGCAGGGGGAACAGCAGATCCCCTCGTCCAGGATGCGCAGCTCGGGGGTGCGGCGAAGCCCGCAGGCGGGCAGCAGGGCATGGAACCGGCCCAAAATCTCCCCGTCGACGCAGGGACGGGAGCAGGCCCGCAGGGAAGAGGCCGAGGATGCCGAGCGGCGAAGGAAGTAGAGGAAGGTAACGGCGGCGCCGCTCACATAGAATGCGGTCAGGACAAAGGGACTGGGGGAGGTGGTGTCATGGGGCGCTTCGGCGGATGCCGGGGGCGCCGGAGCGGTTTCCGCGGGGGTACTTGGGGTGTCGGGGGTGAGGAATTGCTCTACTGTGACAGCCTGCTGTTCGGGAGTGTCGGCGGCAATGTGAATGAGAGCATCGCTTCGCTCGTCGCCGAATAAATGGTAGGGCAGGAAGTCAGCGGGGAGGGGCAGCGGAAGGATGGCCAGCAGCAGAACCGCCGCCCAAATGGCATTCATCACCGCGCCCCGACGGCCCACAGCAGTGCGCCGCAGCAGGAGCGCGATGGCAGAAGCCACGGTTAGGGACGCGCTCAGCCCAATCAGAATCAAAGATGCGGCGGTCACTCGCCATCACCCCGGTTTTCATCCTCCAGAATGGATTGCAGCTCGGTAATGTCGGCTTGGCTGAGCATACCGCCCCGGATCATGGCGGAGATCAGCTCGCCGGGATTGCTGTTGTATACGCTGGTGATGAATTCCACCGCGGCCTGGGCGCGATAGTCGGCCTCTGCCACCAGAGGGGTGTAGCAGTGGGCGCGTCCCCGCTTTTCTGCGGAGAGATATCCGCGGCCCATGAGGCGGGTGATCAGGGTCAGTACGGTGGTGAGCTTGAGCCGGGCCAGCCCTTCGTCGGCGGCCATCAGCGCGGCGGCGGTGATGTTTTCTTCCCCGGCGCTGTGCAGCGCCCATATGGCCTGCATGATCCGCAGCTCGGATTCGGGAAGCTTGACAAACTGTTCGGAGATTTCTTTCATGGTAATGCCTCCTTGGAAGACGAAAATATGTGGGGCTATCCCCTGCGAGAATAGAATAACACAGAATTCTACATTTGTCAAGATTATATTTCTACAGGAGTAGAGTTTTGGATAAATGCACAAACCGACGGGATCCGATTCGGGCAATGTGCACAGATGTATGTGGGGGAAAGGGGAATTTCCCTTTGAAGAAAGGAATTTTGAGGTGCGGACAGGCCTGCTGAAAAAAATCAAAAAAAATTGCAAAAACCCCTTGACAAATGAAAGACACTGTGGTAGAATATAGTACGTTGCGAGCGAGGAAGCCCGTAACACCGGATGGGAGCATAGCTCAGCTGGGAGAGCATCTGCCTTACAAGCAGAGGGTCATAGGTTCGAGCCCTATTGTTCCCACCATCCGGCCCGGTAGTTCAGTTGGTTAGAACGCTAGCCTGTCACGCTAGAGGTCAGGGGTTCGAGTCCCCTTCGGGTCGCCATTTGCCTCTGTAGCTCAGTTGGTAGAGCAGGGGACTGAAAATCCCCGTGTCGTTGGTTCGATTCCGACCGGAGGCACCACGTGCGGATTTAGCTCATTTGGTAGAGCGCGACCTTGCCAAGGTCGAGGTGGCGGGTTCG
>JAFTUB010000031.1 GCA_017466495.1 Clostridia bacterium | reverse complement strand
GCGGCGGTGAGGGCAACTACTGCGAGGAATGCGGCATATGCAAAAACTGCGTGGATTTTGTCTGCTACAACGGCGACGGCTGCTCACAGTGTGCCTACGTCTGCCCGGAATGCGGTGAAAAATGCACGAACTGCGCCGAGCTGGAGTTTTGCATCGAGTGCAATGTTTGCTTTGACTGTCTCGGCGGTGAGGGCAACTACTGCTCCGAATGCCTGCTGTGCGAAAACTGCGTAGAGCAGGTCTGCTACTGCGGCAACGGATGCTCCAACTGTTCTGTTATCTGTATGGCTTGCGGTGAAAAATGTGAAAACTGCGCCGACGATGAGCTCTGCAGCAAGTGCGAGCGCTGTTTTGACTGTGCCGGCGGCGAATACTGCGCAGAGCGCGGCGAATGCAGCGAGTGTGTGGAAGTCCTGTGCGCCTGCGGAAACGGCTGCAGCCAATGCGCAGATGTGATCTGCGAGGAATGCGGCGAAAAATGCTCCAACTGCGCACCGGATGAGCTGTGTACCGAATGCGGCACCTGTCGGGATTGTGTTGGCGGTGAAGACGACTTCTGCGACTCCTGCTCGATCTGCAAATTCTGCGTGGATTATATCTGCGTGGGATGCGGTGAGGGCTGCTCAAACTGCGTCGATGTAATCTGCGAGGAATGCGGCGAAAAATGCTCGAACTGTTCCCCCGATGAGCTTTGCATCGAATGCGGCATCTGCCGTGAATGCGCCGGCGGTGAAGGGCATTTCTGCGACAACTGCCAGCTTTGCGAGAACTGCACCGAAATCGTTTGCTACTGCGGCGGCGGATGCTCGTCCTGCGCTGCCGTTTGTCCCGACTGCGGTGAGCATTGCTCGGAATGTTCCGACGGTGAGATCTGCGTGGATTGCGGCTTATGTATGAACTGCGTGGGAGAGTCCAATTTCTGTTCGGATTGCGCGCTTTGCAGCACCTGTGTGGAATTGGTCTGTTCCTGCGGCGGCGGATGCGCCAACTGCGCCACCGTTTGTATGGAGTGCGGTGAAAAATGCTCCAACTGCTCCGACGGGGAGCTGTGTATGGAATGCGGCAAATGCGTCGACTGTGCGGGAGCGAACAGCTTCTGTATCACCTGCGGGCTCTGCTCCGACTGCGGTACGGTTTGTCCCTGCGGTGAGGGATGTGAAAACTGTGCCGACCTCTGCCCCGACTGCGGTGAAGTCTGCTCCAACTGCTCGGATGAATTCTGTGCATCCTGCGACATCTGCCGGGAATGCGCAGACGATCTCTTCTGCGAGGAATGCTACCAGTGCGGCGACTGCGCCGAGATCTGCGAGGACTGCGGCACTGTCTGCCGCGACTGTGCCGAGAGTATCTGCCCCGACTGCGGCAAATGCTCGGGCTGTATGGATGAAATCTGTCCCGAATGCGGCATCTGCATCGATTGCGCCGATGCCATGTGCAGGGACTGTTACTACTGCGGCGACTGTGCCGATAATCTCTGCGGCGAATGCGGTGAATACTGCGCTGACTGCGCCGATGTCTGTGCGGAATGCGGCACCTGCGAGAACTGTGCCGACACCTGCCCCGACTGCGAGCTCTGCGAGGATTGCTGTGCTGACGCTGCAGCGGACCTGGGCTGTAACCACGGCATCTGCCCGAAGAGTGCAGAGTGGAAGAAGCACTACTGTGCCGAGGGCGGCCACTGCGCCGACGAGAACAACGATGTGGACTTTGACGAAACAAACCACTGGTTCATCTGCGGCGCCGGCTGTGACAAAAAGCTGAACGTTGAATCCCACACCTTCGGCCAGGGTGTCATCACCAAAGAAGCCACCAAGAAGGCCGACGGCGTGATGACTCTCACCTGTACCGTGTGCGATTACAGCAAGGAGGAGGCCATCCCCAAGCTGTCCGGACAGCACACCCACGAATACACCGAAACCGTGACCGCCCCCACCTGCATGACGGGAGGCTACACCACCCACACCTGCTCCTGCGGCCACACCTGGACCGACGGAGAAACTCCCGCCGCCAACCACGATTATCAGTATCGCTACGATGACGCGGCGCATTGGCAGGAATGCTCCCACTGCCACATCACTACGGAGAAGACCTCCCACAAGCTGGGCGAGTGGAAAACCCTGCTCAAGCCCGGATACACTTACACCGGCGAAAAGCAGCGTGCCTGCAAGTGCGGCTACGTCCTCAGCGAAACCATTCCCATGCTGACCGTCCCCACCGACAAGGTCGTGATCATTATTCCCTCCATCCCTGCGGATGACACCACGCCGCCTGTCCTGCCCAGCGAGGGTGAGACGCAAAACCCCGAAACCACCCCCGGTACCGACACGCCCGACACCGGAACGACTCCCGATACCGGAAAGGCACCTGAAACCGGAAAGGCACCTGAAACCGACAAGATCCCCGGCGGCAGCACCGAAACGCCCACCGAGCCCGGAACACCCGCCACACCCGCGGTGAAGGAACTGCTGACCAAGGGCAATGACAATACCGTCCCTGCCCTGCCCACGCTTCCTCCCACCGAGGACGGAAACATCTTTGACGGCTGGGTAGACAGGGCCACCGGTGAGCCGGTCAAGAAGGGTGACAAAATCACCGAAAGCATTGAGCTTGCTCCTGTGTGGAAGGACTGCGGCACCGACAGCCACCGCGACAAAAACGAGGACAATCACTGCGATGACTGCGGCTACATCATGGTCAAGGAGCCTCCTGCAACCGAGCCGGCGGAAACCACGGCTCCCGCAACCGATCCCGAGGAGCCCGGTGAGCCCAGTGACCCCACCAACAGTGGAATGCCCACCTGGATCATTGTGATCCTCTCTGCCTTCATTGCTCTGCTTCTGATCTGCGGCGGCATTTTGGCAGTCGTCCTCGGCAAGGACAAGAAAAAGAATAAAAAACAAAGTACTTGACCCCTTTTTACCGAAGAAAGAACGGTAAAACAAAAAGGAGCTGTTGCATATGCAACAGCTCCTTTTTGGCATTCCACCAAATTTATTGGTTGAGCACGGAAATTGTCCTTTGTTCGCAATCGAAAACGATGTCAAACCAGCGTTCGGTGTGTCTTGTCCATCGGTCGGATTCTCCGTCGCAGTCGGGATAGCTGTCGCTCCACCAGTAAACCGGAAGCGAAACCGTGATTTTCTTTCCGTCCGAAAAACAGCGGACCGTCCCGCACTGTGCCGTATGCGCATATTTGGACGGGTCGTCACTGACGGGAAAATCCACATGACCGAGGGAGGATTTATTCTCGTCAAAGAATTCAATATGGCCGAGGGAATCTGCATAAACCGATATTTTTTCCTGTTCAAACCATACTGTTGTGGGGGCGATGGCGTTATAATAGAGAGCCGTAAATCTCCATATAGTTCGTAGCAATCGCGCTGTTATAAACTTTGTTTTCCATGGAAGTTCCTACTCTTTCTCTGTCCGCCGCAAAAACCGGCTGCGGAATCAATACTGATAATTTGCCATCACGGTCTTCAGGGAGTAGTTGGCGGCCACGTCCTCATTGACCTCGATCCGCTCCACATAGGGAGCCAGGATCCGGGTAAAGGCCTCCATCTCTACATTTTCCTCGAAGTCAGTAAAGAAATCGGCATCAAGGGAAGAAGCATAGGCCTTGGGTGCCAGCTCAAGGCGCTTGATGATGTGGTAGCCCAGGTCGCTCTGCACGTAGTCCCATTCGCCCACCTCCATCGAAAAAGCGGCGTCGATGATCTCATCCACATAAGTGGAGGTCTGGGTGAAATAGTAGCCATTGGGATAAATGAGGGTCGCGGTATCCTCGGTATGGGCGGTCATCAGTTCTTCGAAATCCGCCCCCTCCTCCAATTTTTTCACGATGTCCGCAGCCTTTTCCCGCTGGGCCTTCAGCTCGGCATCGGTGAAGTCAGCCATGATGGGATCACCGTTCTCATCGTAGGTGAAATTGCCTTCCGCATCGTACATATATTTGCCGGTGGTGCTGACGAAGATATGCTTGATCCGGGCGTAGTTGGCATTGTAGTAAGCATCCCGCTCCACATCGGTGAGCGCGCCGGGGCCGCCCTCGGCAAACAAATGCTCCTGCAGCTGTGCCACCTTGGCTTCAATGGTGTAGATCTCGCCCAGCATATCGTAGTTGACCCCGAAATTGGCCAGCTCACTGTTCATGACGGTCTTGCCGCCGGCGGCATCGGCCAGCTCCTCCAGGTCGGTCTTGACCTTCGCCTTATCCTCTGCGGACAGGGCAAGCTTGTACTCATCATATAGGGCAAGAGCGGCCGCGTAGGTACGGGCATTGTCCAGCACATAGCCGGTGAAGATCTCGTTGACGGTCTTTCCCTCGTCTCCCATCACGGTATCCCACATCTGCAGATTCTCTTTGTTGTTCATATAGGAATACACAAAAAATGCCTTGTAGCGGGAAAGCCAAAAGGCGTACATATTGGCGGTGATCTTCTGCCCGTCCAGCTCCATCAGTACTTCGCCGGGAGCGGCACAGCCCGCCAGCAGGCCAAGGCACAGGATCAGCGCCATCAAAAGGCATAGAATTCGTTTCATTGGGACACCTCATTCTCATATTCGGTCAAAATCTGCCGTTTCTCCTATTTTACCGCGTTTTCGCACACCTGTCAAGCAAAGGGGGGAAGAATTCACAATTTTGCCGCAAACGCAGGGGGTTCTCTCACCCTTTTCCCCCACCGCGCAT
>JAFTUB010000030.1 GCA_017466495.1 Clostridia bacterium | reverse complement strand
TCCCAGTTTGAGCTGGTGGGCCTGCCCGATGCCGCGGTGCGGGAAGCCAAGGAACGGGTGCGTGCTGCCATTGAAAACAGCGGGATTCCCTTCCCCGACCTCTCCCTCACCCTCAATCTCGCCCCCGCCGACCGCCGCAAGGAGGGTGCCGGCTTTGATCTTGCCATTATGGCGGCGGTGCTCCGCTGTGCGGGAGCCTTCCCTGCCGAATATCCCATCGATCGCGCCTGCTTGATCGGAGAGCTCTCCCTCTCGGGGGAGGTTCGCCCGGTGCGGGGCGTGCTGTGTATGTGCCTGGCGGCCCGTGCCGCAGGAAAGACCGAGGTTTTCGTCCCCGAAGCCAATGCCGCCGAGGCTGCAGCTGTGGAAGGGATCACCGTCTATGGCGTCCGCAATGTGCCCCAGCTGCTCTCTCACTTCTGCGGCAAGGCGCAGATTGCCCCTGCCCGTGCCGACCGCGAGGCCTTTTTGGCGGCCGCCGCTTCCCATCCCCTGGATTTCGCCGATGTGAAGGGGCAGGTCATGGCCAAGCGGGCTATGGAGATCGCCGCCGCGGGGGGACACAACATCCTCCTCATCGGCCCTCCCGGCACCGGAAAATCCATGCTGGCCAAGCGCCTCCCCTCCATCCTTCCCGCCTTCACCTTTGAAGAGGCGGTGGAGTCCACCAAGCTGCATTCCATCGCAGGGATCCTTCCCGATGGGGTTTCCCTGCTCACCGCACGCCCCTTCCGCTCGCCCCACCACACCATGTCCGCCCCTTCTCTGGTGGGCGGCGGCACCAATCCCATGCCGGGAGAGATCTCCCTGGCACACAACGGCGTGCTTTTCCTGGATGAACTGCCCGAGTTTAACCGTCAGGTGGCCGATTCCCTTCGTCAGCCCCTGGAGGACGGAGGTGTCACCATCACCCGCACCGCCGGACGGGTCTATTACCCCGCGTCCTTTATGTTGGTCTGTGCCATGAACCCCTGCCGCTGCGGCTATTTCGGTCATCCCACCCGCAAGTGCACCTGCAAAAAGGAAGACATCCGCAAGTACATCTCCCGCATCAGCGGGCCCCTGCTTGACCGCATCGACATTCAGATCGAAATGCCCGCCCCCTCTTTTGACGATCTCTCCGCCGCTCCCTCTGCCGAGACCTCGGCGGTGATCAGAGAACGGGTGAACGGCGCCCGCGCCTTCGCCAGAGAGCGCATGGCCGAGGATAAGGTTCTCTCCAACGCCCGCCTCACCGCGCCCCTGCTCTTCAAATACTGCACCCCGGACGATGCCGGCAAGGCCATCCTCCGCAGTGCCTACACCAAGCTGGGCCTCTCGGCCCGAGGCTATGACCGCCTGGTGCGAGTCGCCCGCACCGTCGCCGACCTGGACCGAAGCGAGGTCATCCGCGCCGACCACATCGCCGAAGCCATCCAGCTCCGCTCCCTTGACCGCAAGTATTGGGGAGAATAATGGACGCAGCACCTGTGCCTTCTCGTAGAAAATAAACATGGAAAATAAGTTGCCGCACAGAAAGCGCCTGCGCTTACAGAATTATGATTACAGCAGAGTCGGCGCATATTTCATTACAATCTGCACCAAAGACAGAAAACTGTTGTTTTCCCCTGTAGGGGCGGATTCCATATCCGCCCGCATCATCCAAACAACATTTATCGAAACCATAGAACAATATGATCGGGTTGATTCTCCCATATTTGTTGTGATGCCGAACCATTTTCACGCTATCATTACCATATCACGGGCGGATATGGAATCCGCCACTACAATCTCTGACATTGTACAAAAATTCAAAAGATATTCCACCATTGAATACACCAAAGCGGTGAAAAAAGGAATACTGCCGCCGTTTGATCAGCAAATATGGCAGAGATCGTTCCATGACCACATTATCCGGAACCGTGATGACTATAATGAAATATTCAAGTACATCAGCGAAAATCCCATGCGCTGGTATTCAGACAGATTTTACGCAGAAGAAAAGGGCCTCTGAACATGAAGAAAACCGTTTTATTGCTGGATATGTACGGTGTCATTCTAAAGGAGAGCAAAGGAAACTTTCTCCCCTATACCTACAGCCACTTTCCCGAAAAAGAATACCCCAGACTGATCAAGCAGTTCAAGGAGGAGCGTTTGTTCTCCAAAGCCGGTCGAGGGGAAATGACATCGGACACTTTTCTCTCCATGCTGGGATACGATGATCCCCAATTCCACATGAGAGATTACCTCGAAAACCATCTCACCTTAGACGAAGGCTTTATTCCCTTTGCCGAAAAATTGCACAGACAGTTTGACTTTGTGCTTCTTTCAAACGATGTTTCCGAATGGAGCGTCCACATTACGGAATATCATCAGCTGGACAAATATTTCAAGCAGAAAATTGTCAGCGGAGACGTAAAATGCCGCAAACCCGATAAAAAGATCTATGAAATCGCGCTGAAAACGATTCACAAAACAGGCGCAGAATGTTATTTTGTGGACAACAGCGTCAAAAATTTGCTTGTTGCTGAAGAACTCGGCATAACCCCCATTCTGTTCAATCGGGACGGCGAGGAATATGATGGCATTGTGGTAAATACGTTTGAAGAGCTTTCTAGTATTATATAAGCTCCCTGGACCGCAAGTATTGGGGAGAATAACCCAACCGGGAGGTAAATCCATGTTCCGTGAACTGCTCCGCAAAAAACAACAGCTCACCGAAGAGGACTGCATCGATCTGCTCATCCGCGAGACCAGGGGTGTGCTGTCGGTCCTGGGGGATGACGGCTATCCCTACGGGATGCCCATGAACCACTATTACTGTGCGGAGGACGGTTTGATCTATTTTCACTGCGGGAAGGTGGGTCATCGGCTGGACGCACTCCGCGGGCATGACAAGGTGTCCTTCTGTGTTTATGACCACGGCAGCCGTGAGGAGGGCGAGTGGGCTCTGCACGTCAGGAGCGTAATCGTCTTCGGCAGGATCACCGTCATCGACGACATGGAAAAGATCATCCCCATCTCCGCCGCCCTCAGCCGCAAATTCACCCATGACGAGGCGTACATTCAGCGGGAGATCGAGCAGTACGCGGCCAACACCCTGCTGCTCTGTCTTACCCCTGAGCACATCTGCGGAAAAAGCGTCACCGAATCGTAATTTCTCTTGACAAATTCCGTCGAATATGCTATCATTATTTTATATTTCAAACCGTTGAGTGAGAAGAGTACCCTCTCTGCCGCAGGCACAGAGAACCGCTGGTTGGTGCGAAGCGGTGCTGCAGGAGTGGCGAATGGGCTCACGAGGGCAAGCCGATGCCGCTGTGCGGCGCGTAGGTGCGACGGCCCCCCGCCGTTACCCGGGGAAGCACATGAATGTGTGCTGTGAGTGGTATTCGCAAGAATAAATTTAGGTGGCACCGCAGGAGAGCTCCTGTCCTATTGATGGACGGGGGCATTTTGTTTTGTGCCCGAAAAGGAAGTGTATACTGATGCCAACCGAATTTCTGATGGGCAATGAGGCCATTGCCTTGGGTGCTCTCGATGCGGGGGTCAATGTGGTGACGGGCTATCCCGGCACCCCTTCCAGCGAGATTTTGGAGACAGTAGCCCGCCGCCGGGAAAAGGAAAATCCCGATGTATATGTGGAGTGGTCGGTGAACGAGAAGGCCGCCCTTGAGGTGGCGGCAGGTGCATCCTACGCCGGAGCCCGCACCCTGGTTACCATGAAGCAGGTGGGCCTCAACGTGGCCTCCGATCCCCTCATGAGCCTGGCCTATGTGGGGGTCAAGGGGGGCATGGTGATTGTTTCGGCCGATGATCCCGGTCCCATCTCCTCCCAGACCGAGCAGGACACCCGCACCTTTGCGGCCTTTGCTCACCTTCCCGTCTTCGATCCCGCCTCCCCTGAGGAGGCCTACCGCATGATCGGAGATGCCTTCGCCCTCTCGGAGCAGTACGGCACCCCCGTGCTCTTCCGTCCCACCACCCGGGTCTGCCACGGCTGTGCCCCGGTGGAGCGCACTGACCGTCCCCTGCGCAATACCCCCGAGGGTTTTGTCCGCGATCCCGCCCGTTGGGTGATCTTCCCCCGGGCGTCCTACCTCAACCACATCAAGCTGGCGGGCCGCGAGCGGGAGCTGGATACGCAGTTCTCTGCCTATCCCCTCAACACCGCCGAAAACAGCACCGGCGGCCGCCGCGCCATTGCCTGCGGGGGCATCAGCTATGCATACGTCAAAGAGGCGCTGGCTCAGTTGGGCGCAGTGAACATCCCCCTGCTCCGCATCGCCACCCCCTATCCTTTTCCCGAACAGCTGACGGCCGATTTCCTGCGGGACAAGGACGAGATTCTGGTGGCCGAGGAGCTTGACCCTGTGATTGAGCGGGCACTTCTGCTCTGCTGCGGTCGGGCACATCTCCCCGTCAACGTCCGGGGCAAGCTGGACGGCACCATGCCTCAGGCGGGTGAGAACAGCGTGGAGCAGCTCCGCGCTGCCATTGCCGCTTTCCTTGGCCTAGCGCTTCCCCAGGAAGAAAAGCGTGCCGAGCCCCCTGCTCTCCCCGTCCGTCCCCCCGTGCTCTGCGCCGGCTGTCCCCATCGCGCTTCCTTCTACGCCGTGAAGCGCGCCATGAAGGAGCTGAAGAAAAAATCCTACTTCTGCGGCGATATCGGGTGCTACACCCTGGGCAACGCCGCCCCCCTGGACATGGTGGACACCTGCCTGTGCATGGGTGCCGATGTGACCATCGCACAGGGTCTTCGCCGGGTGGAGGAGGATGCGGTTTGCTTCTCCTTTATCGGTGACTCCACCTTCTTTGCCTCGGGTATGACCGGGGTGGCCAACGCCGTTTACAACGGCACCGATATTGTACTGGCTGTGCTGGACAACTCTACCACCGCCATGACGGGGCATCAGCCCCACCCCGGCACCGGCCGCACCATGATGGGCGAGCTGACGGCCAAGCTCTCCATTGAGCGGGTACTGGAGGCCCTGGGGGTCTCCTCCCTGCGCATTGTGGATCCCCTGGATCAGACCGCCGCTGTGGATGCGGTGAAGGCCGCCGCGGAGGAGCGCGGAGTTCGGGCGATCATCTTCCGCTCCCCCTGCATTGCCGTGACCAAGGCAACCTCCGTCTACACCGTCACCGATGCCTGCATCGGCTGCGGGAAATGTGTGCGGGAGTTGGGTTGTCCCGCCACCGTACGGCAAGGCAAAACCGTGAAGATCGATCCGTCCCTTTGCTTCGGCTGTTCCCTTTGTGCCCAGTACTGCCCCACCGGAGCCATCATGAAAAAGGAGGTGCGCTGATATGGAACAGAACAGAAGCATTCTTCTCTGCGGTGTGGGCGGCCAGGGTACCGTCCTCGCCTCCAAGCTTATCGCTTACGCCGCCATGAAGCAGGGCCTTGCCGTTCGCACCAGCGAAACCATCGGTATGGCACAGCGAGGCGGCTGCGTGGTCAGCCATGTCCGGGTGGGCCGCGAGATCAACTCGCCGCTGATCCCCCGGGGTTCGGCCGATCTGCTCTTGGGCTTCGAGCCTGCCGAGGCGGTGCGCTGTCTGCCCTACCTCCGCCGGTGCGGAACCGCGGTAGTCAGCCGCGCCCCCATCTCCCCCGTCACCGCTTCCCTCTCGGGCAGCAGCTATGACGGCGAGGAAATGCTGGCCTATCTGTCCGCACAGGTGAAAAATCTGATCGTCCTTGACACCGAGGAGGTCCTCGCCGCCTGCGGTTCCCCCCGTGTCCTCAACATTGCTCTTCTTGCCGCCGCGGCGAAGGCCGGTGCGCTGGGGATCTCCCCCGACCAGCTCCGCGCCGCCGTCCGTGAACGGCTCCCCGAAAAATTCCATGCGCTCAATCTCGGCGCAATCGACTACATCTGTGGGAGGTAAGTACCATGAAAATGAATGATACACAGTTTGCTCTCATCAAAGAACAGCTTC
>JAFTUB010000029.1 GCA_017466495.1 Clostridia bacterium | reverse complement strand
GTCATCACCGACAAGCAGCCCGAGGCCGAGGCTGAGAAGACCGAGGCGTAAGTCTGTCCCACTAATTTACCGAAACAGGAGGTTTCCCCATGGCATTGGTACCGATGGTCGTTGAACAGTCCAGCCGAGGTGAGCGCTCGTACGACATTTATTCCCGCTTGCTCAAGGACCGCATTGTCTTCCTGGCCGATGAAGTCAACGACACCACCGCCTCCCTGGTTGTGGCCCAGCTTCTTTTCCTTGAAGCTGAGGACCCCGACAAAGATATCAACCTTTACATTAACAGCCCCGGCGGCTCCATCACCGCAGGCATGGCCATCTATGACACCATGAATTTCATCAAGTGCGATGTGTCCACCACCTGCATCGGCATGGCCGCCAGCATGGGTGCATTTCTGCTCTCGGCAGGTGCCAAGGGCAAGCGCTTTGCCCTGCCCAACAGCGAAATTATGATTCATCAGCCTCTCGGCGGCACCCGCGGTCAGGCGTCGGATATCAAGATCCACACCGATCACATCCTGCGCATCCGCGACAATCTCAACCGCATTCTTGCCGACAACACCGGCCGTCCCCTGGAAGAGATCGAGCGGGACACCGAGCGGGACAACTTCATGACGGCAGAACAGGCGCTGGCCTACGGTCTGATCGACCGCGTTGTTTCCCGTCGGGCGTAATTTCAGCGAAAGGTAAGAGCGAAATGCCTTCTAACTCCAATAACCAAAGCAGGCCCATGGCCCATTGCTCCTTCTGCGGCCGCAGTGAGCGGGAGGTCACCTTCCTGATCCCCTCCCCCACCGGGCTCTACATCTGCGATCAGTGCGTGGATGCCTGCGAGCAGCTGCTCTACGAGCATACCCATCAGCCCAGCTACGACGACACCCTGACCTTGGCCAACCTCCCCAAGCCCATGCAGATCAAGGAAACCCTTGATGAGTATGTCATCGGCCAGGACGAGGCCAAGATGGCACTGTCGGTTGCGGTGTACAATCACTACAAGCGCATCCTGCACAAGGCCGAGCGCAGAGATGATGACGAAGTGGAACTGCAGAAGAGCAATGTTCTTCTGCTTGGTCCCACCGGTGTGGGCAAGACCTACCTTGCCCAGACCCTGGCAAAAACTCTGAAGGTTCCCTTCGCCATCGCCGATGCGACTACCCTCACCGAGGCAGGATACGTGGGCGAGGACGTGGAAAACATCCTGCTCCGCCTCATTCAGGCGGCTGACTACGACATTGAGCTGGCCGAGCGCGGTATCATCTACATCGATGAGCTGGATAAAATCGCCCGCAAGAGCGAGAATCGCTCCATCACCCGTGATGTTTCGGGCGAGGGCGTTCAGCAGGCACTTCTCAAGATCCTGGAAGGCACTGTTTCCAATGTGCCCCCTCAGGGCGGACGGAAGCACCCCAACCAGGAGTTCATTCAGATCAACACCGAGAACATCCTCTTTATCTGCGGCGGCGCCTTTGAACAGCTGGACAAGATCATCGAAAAGCGTCAGGGCAACCAGTCCATCGGCTTCGGCAGCGAGATCATGAAGAAGTCGGAGCGTTCTGCGCGGGGGATCTTCCGCGATGTAGTTCCCCATGACATTGTCAAGTACGGTCTGATTCCCGAGCTTGTGGGCCGCATCCCCGTGATCGTGTCCCTCACCGAGCTGGATCGGGATGCTCTTGTGCGCATCCTCAGCGAGCCCAAGAATTCTCTGCTCCGTCAGTATATGAAGCTCTTTGAGATGGACGGTGTCAACCTCACCTTCGAGGAAGATGCCCTCAACGCCATCGCCGACCGCGCCCTGGAGCGCAACACCGGTGCACGCGGCCTTCGATCCATCATGGAGAGCCTTATGCAGGAGATCATGTACGAGGTTCCGTCCCGGGACGATGTGGAAACAGTGGTCATCACCGAGGCATCCGTCAAGGGAGAGGAAAAGCCCCGTTTGGTGCTCAAGACCCCTGCTCTGGCAGAGTCTGCATCGGCCGGAGAGCTTCCCTCTGCGTAAAAACAAAACACCAGCCGTCGCGCAAATTTGCGTGACGGCTGTTTTCCGTTTGCCGATAGGATTAAAAACGGGTGCCCGGAGGGCACCCGTTTTTACATGAAGTTAAGACTGGCGGTAATTGAGCTGGGTACTTGCCTTGGCGGTGGTGGGCAGAACCGACACGAAGGTCTTGCCGGGCGCCATCACCAGGGGCTTGCCATCCTCGGTGGTAAGGCGGATCACCGCATCGGCATCCGACTTCTCCCACTTGATGGGCACCGACTTGCCGCCGCTGACATAGTAGCCCTCACCGATACCCACGGTGCCCACATCCAGGCGGCCGCTGGTGTCACCGGGAATCACGTTTACGGTGGCGTACATGATCAGCACATTGGTGAAGTTAAGCTGCTCGTTGGTCTCACCGTCCACATGGGCGGTGGTTCCGAACTGGAAGCGGTAGTAGGTGTTGGTGTTGGCACTGTAGATCATCTGCACAATCTGCGCGGCCGAGTAGTTGAGGATCAGATGGGTTGCCTCGCTGCCTTCATTGCTGGAGCAGGACTCTACGTCAAAGAGGAAGGGGGTGGTGTATCCATCCTTGATGGCGGTGCGGTACTTCTTGTAGGCGATACCCGAGGTGAGCCCCTTGCCGCTGGTCATCAGGCTGTGCACCGAGCCCATGGTGGCAACACGGTTCTGATCCAGGTGGAAGGTACTGGGGGTATACATATTGACACCGCAGATGAAGTCAATGCCGCGGGCATACAGCTCGTCATATGCCTGGGGGCTTCCGCCGGCGCAAATGTAGATGGCATCGTGATTCTGCGCGAAATCCAGGTAGTAGTCCCGAGCAGAACGAACAGAGCCGATGCTCTCGATCCCGGTATAATCCGAGAAAACACCCATCAAACGGGTAATTCCGCCCTCCACCAGGCACTCATACAGAATGTCAGCGCGGGCAATACCAATCTGGGGATTGGCAACCTTGAGATTGTTGAGCATGATGGCAACCGGGCGCTTGGCACTCAGATCGACTGCGGAAGGCAAACCGGTGAGGGGATTTACATAAGGCAGCACCACTTCCACGGGCTGAGTTTCAGGGGGAGCGGTGGTCTCAGGTGCTGCGGTGGTCTCGGGCGCCGCAGTCGTCGCAGGAGCAGCGGTAGTCGCGGGAGCTGCAGTTGTTGCAGGTGCCGCAGTCGTCGCGGGAGCTGCAGTGGTGACGGGATCAGTGGTCTCGGTCACAGGGGGCTTTTCATCATTGCCGCAGGCAAAAAGCCCGAGCATGGATACAAGCAGAACTGCCGTTAATACGGCCGAAAGAAGTCGTTTCACGTTTTCCACCTGCGCACAGAGCGGCGCAGCTTCTCCTTTTCGTTTTATCGTCGGTGAGAGAGGTCAGGATTTGAGGGCGCGCTCAAGCCAAACCATACCGATGTCAAAGGCATCGTAAAGGCCGGACTTCTGTCCCTGCTTATAGATCTGCTGTGTGCCGTCGGTGGAGAGCACCTGGATGAACACAGTATCGGGCACCTCAATGTCCCCTGCCTTTTTGTAGGACATGATCTCCAGCAGAAGAACATACTTCTCGGTCATATCGCCGTAGCAGATGGTATTCCCTTCTCTGACCAGCGGCTTGCCCTTGTATTCCAAATACTTACCCTTGACGGTGGTCTTGGGAGTGGTTTCAGCCATATATTTTTCCTCCTTGGTAAAATTCAAAGAATCACTTACAGTATATTCTACCACATTCTTGCATCGAAGTCAATTGTATTTTCCAAATTGAACATTCAATTCAGCGCAAAATCCGTGTAAACAGGACAATGGTCGGAGGCGGCGAGATCAGACGGTCTCTTGCAGATAAAATGGACCAAAGGTTTTGCGGTATCAGGGGTGTAGAAGATATGGTCGATGGCAAGCCCACCGGCATCGGGCTGTGCGCCTACGTTGCTGTGATAAGATGCGCCCTTCACGGCGGAAGCTGCCGTATCCTGTGCACTCTTGAGTCCTGTAGACTGCATGACACGGTATGCGGCATTATTGCTGTTGAAGTTATAGTCCCCCGTGGTGAATGCGGGAATGCTGCCGTATTTGTTCTGCAGCTCGGTGATCTTGTCGATCATCTGCTGGGCGTTGTCTTTCTTCCATGCGCTGCTTGCCTTTTCCTTCATGGACGCATGGGTTTCCCCGGCGGGGAGCTTATAAGTTTCCAACCACAGCGCACCGTGCATATTCACCACAATAAACCGCTTGCCGTCGGACAAACGCTCCAGTACCGTCCAGGACAGAGACTTGGTATTGTTGTTTAACTTATATCTGCTATTCAGCCATTCCACACCGCCTTCTACCTGTTTGTACTTGGATTTGAGGTACAAAATAGCGGTATAGTTAACGGTAGAAGAGTTTCTGTGTGTAGGGTGATTCATCGCATAATACTCTCCCACAACAGAAGTGCAGAGAATTTGGCTATGACACGTCTTGTTTGCCTCCTGGATGCCGACCACATCAGGAAGGTAATCGATAATCGCAGTAGAAATATGCTCCTTTCGTTCATCATATTCTTTGGTAGAGCCCGCAATATTGAAGGTCATAATGCGAAGATCAGCGCCCTCTGCCATCTCAATTTTCTGTATGGATGCCTGACCGACATAGTTGAGGTTTGCGGGAATCGCAAGGACCTCGCCCTCGGCTGTATCCACATAATGCTCAATGAAATAATCCACCGCATTTTTGGTGGCATAATCGTTGGCACCGACGATGACCAGTTTCTCTCCCGTACATTTGATCACGAAAGTCTCGGCCTCCAGCTCGGCCAGGGCATCGCGGGACTCAACACGGTTGGTGTTGCCGATCAGGATTTCTTTTCCCGCTACCTCACCGTAACTGTTGCGGGGAATGTCCTTTTCCCAGTCGGTTTTCAGCTCGGGCGCATTGCCGATTTTCGCTTCAATGGCCTTTCTCAGGTTCAGCGAAGCAGTCGTCATGATTTCATTGCCGTACTCGGAGCGGGTGATACTGATCGCCGATCCATCCCCGGTTGCCAGGACAAAACTCATCACTTCTTCCGGAGACTGGGTAGCTTCCCCATCGGCAGGCGTAGTAAACGCGCCGTCCTCTGTACCGCCGTCCCCGGAGGTGCATCCGCAAAGCAACAGGGTTGCGGCAATCAGCAGCCAGGCTGTAAACATCGTCAGCTTTTTCATATTATATCCCCTTCCTTCATAATATTCGTCTGCTTGGGACGAACAAATCTGAACATTGGCAACAGGTAAATTATAACATATCGGTGAAAACTTTTCAATACCGAGCCGAAAAACCAAAGAGATAATTTTCTATGAACACCGTTCATGCCCTCGCAAGATAGGGTGCGTAGTTGATAAAATCCGCGCTGGGGGCGGACGCAGGCATTGCCAAGGTGTACAGCGCAGCGGCACGGCGGTGGAGCTCAGCCTGACGGGGAGACAGGACGGTGGGAATATCGGCGGGCTTGGTGATGATCGGCAGGCTGTCTCTGCGGCGAAGCTCCCGCAGAAGGGAGAGTCCCCGCTGTGAAGCCCCGAGAAGAAGCGTCCAGGCTGGGCTTTCTGCCAGGTCGGCAGGAGTGACGCCCAGCATTCCCTGCAGAGCGGCACGGTAGAGTCTGGTATCGGTGTAATGCTTGGCGGCGGCCAGGGTGAACATCTCCCCGGCGGTGCGCGCCTCATGGGCAGCGGCGATCAGTCGGTGATGAAGTCCTCCCGACATGGATGCACAGCCCTCCAGCGCTTCAGGTGCGGCCAAGCGGTAGAAGCTGAGGATGGCCTGACTGAGATTTTCGGGAAATACCGGTCCCCGCCCCGCTTGAATTTCCCGCGCCAACACTGCACAGGTGGTGAGGGGAAGATGCGCACCGAGTGCCGCAAGTGCCTCGACATCACTTCCCTGCCGCAGCGCGCAGCGCACCGCGGTGGCAGAGGGATTCTCCCCCTCCAATTCGGGAGAATGATACCCGCTTCCGCGACGGAGCATGGGCAAAGGCTTGATGGAAGAGTTCAGCTGACGAATCGCCCGGCAATACTGCACGGCAAGGAGGTTGTTGGGCGCCGAGAGCATTCCCCCGTCATCACCGATGCACTCGCGGTACAGCCGTGCGATTCGGGCGGCAGGGCCCTCGGTAGGATTCTCCGGCGGTGCGGCAAGCCGCGCCTGCAGCAGGGGGGAATCCAACCCTTCGGCCACCCGCATGGGTGCCTCCGGATCTGCCGACTCACAGCCAAAAGCAAGCCCGTCCACACAGCCAAGACCATGGGCGACGGCAACTCCGCCTGCGGCGAAGTACTCTGCGCTGGCCGATGCCCAGGGTTGAGGGAGTTCCAGCACGAGATCCGCTCCCCCGCCGATGGCGGCTTCGGCCCTGGCATAGGGGGAAAGAACGGCAGGCTCCCCGCGCTGGGTAAAACATCCGCTCATGATGCAGAGCAGAACCGCATCGGGATGCTCATCACGCAAGCGGGCCAGCTGATATGCATGTCCGTTATGGAAGGGGTTGTATTCACAGATAATCGCGATTGTTTTCATTTTTTCGCCTCTGTTGATCAAAATTTCCGCTTTTTTTGTAAAAAGATATTGTATTCAACGCCGATTTGGTGTATAATACCTTTGTATGTTTTATTTTAATGGAGGATTAGCTACATATGAACGTACTTGTTGTCAATGCGGGCTCCAGCTCGCTCAAGTATCAATTTTTTGATACCACCACGGGTAATGTCGTTGCAAAGGGTAACTGCGAACGCATCGGTCTCGACGGTAAGATCACCCACAAGCAGCTGCTGAGCGGCAAAACCTACACCGCTGAGCTGGCAATGCCCAACCACGCCGTTGCCACCCGCATCGTTGTCGATGCCCTGACCAACCCCGAATACGGCTGCGTCAAGAGCATGGACGAGATCGAGGCAGTCGGTCACCGTGTTGTGCACGGCGGTCCCTACTTCTTTGAGTCTGTTCTCGTTACCCCCGAGGTCATCGAGAAGCTCGAGCTCTGCCGTGATCTGGCTCCTCTGCACACCGGCCCCCATCTAATGGGTATCGCAGGCTGCACCGAGGTTATGCCCAATGTTCCTCAGGTTCTTGTTTTCGACACCGCTTTCCATCAGACCATGCCTGCTGAGGCTTTCTACTACCCCATTCCCTACGAGATGTACGAGAAGTACAAGATCCGCCGCTACGGTGCACACGGTACTTCCCACCGCTATGTTGCCGGCGAGATGATCAAGCTGCTGGGCAAGCCCGCTGAAGAGACCAAGATCATCACCTGCCACCTGGGCAACGGTTCTTCCATTTCCGCAGTCAAGGGCGGTAAGGTCATTGACACCAGCATGGGTCTGACTCCCCTGGACGGCGTGATCATGGGTACCCGCTGCGGTGCCATCGACCCCGCTATCGTCACCTTCATCATGGAGAAGGAAGGCTTCACCCCTGCACAGATGAGCGACTTCATGAACAAGAAGTGCGGCTTCCTCGGCGTCTCGGGCATTTCCTCCGACTGCCGTGACATTGAGAATGCCATTGGCGAAGGCAACGAGCGCGCGGCTCTTGCACTCAACATCCTCAACTATCAGATCAAGAAGTTCATCGGTTCCTACACCGCATCCATGGGCGGCCTGGATGCCCTCGTCTTCACCGCAGGTATCGGCGAGAACACCTCTCTGGTTCGCGCAGGTGCGCTGGAAGGTCTGGACTTCATGGGCATCGAAATTGACAAGGAGCTCAACAACTCGGTCCGCGGCAAGCTGACCAAGTTGTCCACCGACAACTCCAAGGTTCAGGTATGGCTGATCCCCACCAACGAGGAGCTGGTCATCGCTTCCGATACCGAAGCCATCGTCAAGGCTCTGAACAAGTAAGTTTTCCCCTAGCGTCTGCCGGTTTCCGGCAGACGCTTTTTTGTTTACCAGGGGATACGGGTCCCCCGCACCTCGGCGGCGGCATAATCGGCACGCAGGGCGGTATCAAACGCCGCAAGCGCGGTCCCACCGAGCACCGTCTCCGCATAACCGAAAAGCAAACGGTAGGCGTCAGGCTGGGAGATCCGCGAAATCGGCCGGCCGTCTGCGGTGCGGATGTAGTCCATCAGTCCCTCCCAACGGGAAAAGGGTGAGCAATCACGGGGGATCAGTACATCAAGGGCACGGGAGAAGCGGCCGCTGTCCCGATAGCGCTCTAACAGATCGGCAATGCCGTCCAGGCGGCGCAATTCCCCGTAGCTCATCCAACGGTTGGAGAGAACAGCATAGGGGGGACGCTCGGTACAGGTATAGCCGTACTCTGCGGCACGGCGGCGAAGTTCGGTACCGTGCAGGAGTTTGAGGTGTCCCAGCTGGAGCACATCACAGCAGAAATAGGCCTCGTCAAAGGAGCGGGCAAAACGTGCATAATCCTCATTGGGCAGACCCGCGATCAAGTCCAAATGAATATGAACCTTGCTCTCACGATGCAGCTGCTCCAGGCGACGGATCACCGCCTCGGGGTCAATGCGGCGATTCACCGCCGCAAGCGTCGGGGGATTGGTACTCTGCAAGCCTACCTCCAGGCGGACTCGGCCGGCGGGCATCTGCGCAAGGATGGACAGGCTTTCCTCGTCCAAAAGGGATGCGCAGACCTCAAAGTGATATTCTCCCTGCCATTCATCGGTCAGCAGAGCGCGCCAAATGGCGTTTGCGCGGGAGGAAGAAAAATTAAAGGTTCGATCCACCAACTTGACCGTGCGCACGCCCCGCCCTTCAAAGCGGCGCAGGTCGGCAATCACCGTGTCGGCAGGCTTGGCTCGGACACCCGACGTGCGGGAAGAGAGGCAATAGCTGCAGGAAAAAGGGCAGCCCCTGGCCGATTCGTAGTAAACCAGCCGACCCTGCAGATTCTCCTCATCGCCGTAGGCAATTCCCTCCATCAGGGGTTCCGGGGTACCGTACAGAATACGGTCAGTGGGAGGATTCCCCTCGGCCAAAGCGCGTACCAAAGCCGACACGGCTCCCTCGCCTTCTCCGCTGACGATATAATCCACATGGGTGCCCAGCACCTCCGCAAAGCGCTCGGTAGCGTAGGACACCTCCGGCCCACCGAACCAAATCACCGCATCGGGGCGGATGGCCTTGAGGTCGGCGGCCAGGGTCAGCATCAGGGGGAGATTCCAAATATCCCAGGAAAAGCCGTATACATCGGCCCCAGCGGCGACAAGAGCATCCAGCATCACGTCGGTGCGATCCCTGAGATTGTGCTCAATGAGGGTCACCGGGAAGCCGTCGGCCGTCAGGCATCGCCGCAGACAGCGGATGGCCAGGTTGGTATGGGTGTAGCCGCCGTTGACGGCAAATAGGGCGATATGCACGAGAAGCACCTCGAAAGATCTTGATGCATACAGTATACCACAAAATTCCCGTCAGCGCAAGGGGACATCAGTACACTTCATTCTCGAATATGCGGGGAATGAGAGCGGCACAGAAGCTCTCCAGGGCCGAATAATCCATAGCGTCAGCGTAGATCTCCTCCAGGGCGAAATGGGCACAGCGGGCATCCCCGAAGGCGGCAGAAGCCCCTTCTATGAGCATCTCTTTGCTGTGTACCGCCTGCCGCAGCTCGCGCCGATTTGCGCGAAGTTCTGCGGGACGGTAGAAGCGGGACATCCGGATGAGTTTATCCTGCGGCCGGGGCATCTCCGCAGCCCCTTCGTCCAAAAAGGCAGTTCCCAGCCCCGGAAGAAATACCCCCTCCGCCCATGCGGGATCCAGAGGAACACGGGCAACCTCGGCATCGGCTCGTTTCTCCCGCACCAGCCGCAGAAGTTCACGCAAAAACAGTCCGCCGCCTCCCCTTGTTTCGGTCAGAATAAATGCACGTTCCGCGCCACGGTGCATGGTAGGCAAGGTGACGCTCCCCTTCATTCCCACCGCCGACACCCGTGCGGGGATCTCCCGCCCTTCCCCAGCAGGAAGTCCCGCCAGCCGACGGCGAACCTCCCCCCGCAGTTTGGGCAGATCAAGGCAATCCTCCAGCATGGCCAGCATGGCGCGGTTTACCGCCGCGGCAGCGGCGAGCCATTGGTAGGCGCGGGCGTAGGCGGCTTTTTTCGTCTGATTGTACTGCCGGATCTCCTCCCGATGGGCGGACAGCCGGCGGCTGTCCCAAAACTGCCCCAGGTCGATGAGTTCATCCGCCGCCCCGGGCAGCTC
>JAFTUB010000028.1 GCA_017466495.1 Clostridia bacterium | reverse complement strand
GCTTCCCTTGCTGTGCCTCCAGGGATGCGATGGTATCCTCCACCGTCTGCAGTTCAAGCCCGGAACGGCTCACCAGTCCCTCGGCCTCAGCCCCCTCGGCGCGCATCCGCTCGGTGTCATAGAGCCACAGGGAAACGTCGGCGCGCTTCTTCTCCTCGTAGAGATCCAGGTATTTTCGCGCGCGGGCTGCTTCCTTTTCCAGGGGGCCCACACGTCCCTCCAACTCCGAGAGAATGTCATTGACGCGGAGCATATTGTCCTCGGTGGAAGCCAGGCGGCGCTCGGCCTCCGACTTTTTGAAGCGGAAGCGTGCAATGCCCGAAGCATCTTCAAAAATCCCCCGGCGCTCATCGCTCTTGCGGGAGATCATTTCTGCAATTTTACCCTGTCCGATGATGGAATAGCCGTCACGGCCGATACCGGTATTCATGAACAGCTCATAGATGTCGCGCAGGCGGCAGGGCTTGCGGTTGATGAAATATTCACTCTCCCCCGCGCGGTAGTAGCGGCGGGTGACCGTCACCTCATCGTAGGGGCTTTCCAGGCGGCCTTCGCCGGTGTTGTCAAAGGTTACCGAAACCTCGGCAAAGCCCATGGGACGGCGGCCGTCGGCACCGCTGAAGATCACGTCCTCCATTTTTGTGCTGCGGATGCTCTTGGACGAGATCTCACCCAGCACCCAGCGCATGGCATCGGAAAGATTGGACTTACCGCTGCCGTTAGGACCTACGATGACCGTGGAGCCCTGCTCAAAGGTCAGGACAGTTTTATCGGGAAAGGACTTGAAGCCATGTAATTCAAGGGATTTCAGATACAAGGGTCGCGCTCCTCCTCTCTTGGATGTACTATCTTTATATTATACCCCAAAAGTTTGTCGATTTCAATAACTTTTATCTTTTTCAGGGAAAATTCTCGGCATAAACGGGTCAGATTTCGCTTTTTCTGCCCCACCATGGCCGAGGTGCGCCCCCGGGGAACGGCCAATGTCACCCTTCCCTCCGGAAAAGTGTGGGCAGCCAGCAGTTCCCTGCCCTGCCGGAAGAAGCATTCCCCCATGGCAAGCTCGCCAAACGCGGGATGGTGAGGGCCGGCAATCACGGTATCGGCACGAAGTCCCTCGGTCTCCTGCAGGCCGACGCGAAGCACCTCCACCCCTGCCGCATCAAAGAGGGACAGCAGATCGGCGGTGCGCTCCACCGCTTTCTCCAAAGTAAGCGGACAGTATGTCCCCGCCTCCATCATTTGGGCCAGCCGGGTACCCCGCAGCACAAGGGTGGGGTAGATCCGCGCCGAGGTGACCCCGGCCTCGATCAGCCCTCTCGCGGTGGCAAGCTCATCCTCGGCGACGGCACCGGGAAGTCCCAGCATCATCTGCCCCGTCACCCTATACCCTGCGGCGCGGAGCCGCGCGATGGCATCCAGGGAATCGGCTGCACGGTGACCGCGGCAGCAGGCAGACAGGACCCGGTCGGACAGGCTCTGCACCCCCAACTCCACTGTTTTCACGGGGTAGCGGGCAAGACGGCGGAGCACATCATCTCCCAAATAATCGGGGCGGGTAGAAAAGCGAATACCCGATACCCGTCCCGCCGCTGCGTACTCTGCAGCAAGTGCCAGCAGAGCCTCCATCAGCTCGGGATCGATCCCGGTGAAGGAGCCGCCGAAATAAGCGATCTCGCATTGGGTATCGGGAGCAAGTGTGGTCAATGCCTGCTCCACCGTCTCCCGCGCACCTGTGACGAGAGCGGCAGGATCTTCTTCTCCGACGCATCCCGAAATCAGGTGCTGATCACAGAAAACACAGGCATTGGGGCAGCCCCGATGGGGAATAAACACCGGAATATTGGCATATCGCACCGCAGACGCCCCCTTCTCTTCACAGTTTCATTTCCGGGCAAAAAACAACCCAATCCCACCGAAACAAGGTCGGCTCAGCCGACATCATTTCGGTGGGATTCGATTACGCTTCTGTCTTTTGTTCACCAAAGAGCACCAGGGCTTCCTTGGCCGCTTTCTGTTCTGCCTCGCGCTTGGAGCCGCCCTCACCTCGTCCGATGACGTTGCTGTTGAGCCGCGCTTCCACCACAAAGGACTTCAGATGGTCGGGGCCATGCTCGGCCACCGTGACGTACTCCAGGATCTCCCCCTCCACCTGCTGAATGATCTGCTGCAGAAGGGTCTTGTAGTCCTGAATGTGGCCGTCCATGGCGGCAAGCTCGTCCATCAGGAAAGGAAGGAGAAAACGGCCAACCGTCTTCTTTCCCGTGCTCCCCGCATCCAGATAGATCGCCGCCAACAGAGCCTCAAAGGCATCGGCCAGGATGGATTTTCTCGTCCGGCCCTGGTTCTTCTCCTCCCCGCGGCCCAGCCGCAGGTAGTCACCCAGACCGATCCGTGCAGCATAGCCTGACAGGGCACGCTCACAGACGATCTCGGCCCGCATCCGGGTCAGATCTCCCTCGGGACGCTGGGTATAGTGGGAGAACAGATATTCACTGGCAATGATGGAGAGCACCGAGTCACCCAAAAACTCCAGCCGCTCGTTGCAGCGGAGGGTGACACCTCTCCCCTTCATCTCGTTGGAGTAGGAGGAATGGGTCATTGCCTCCTCAAGATGTCCTCGGTCGCGGAAGGTATAGCCGATCCGCGCCTCCAGCTGTTCAAGGGGATGGGGTAGGCTGTCCTGGGAGACAGCGGGCTGTTTTTTCTTCTGCGCCGACTGCTTATCCGCCATGGGCTTCCTCCTCCTGAACTTCAGCTTCCGCCGCTTTTTTCTGTTCCCGTGCATCTTCAATGGCCCGGGCGATGTCGTAGGTTACCCCTGTGTTGACGTAATCAATGGCCTGGCGAATGGCATTGCGGAAGGCTTTGGCGTTGGAATTGCCGTGGGCCTTGATCACGGGACGGGAGATCCCAAGGAAGGGTGCGCCGCCGTATTCGCTGGCATCGAAGGTATGCTTGATATTGCTGAGCTGGCCCTTGACCAGCAGGGCCGACATTTTGGTGAGGGTATTTGCCTTGAACATTCCCTTCAGAATGCCGATCATCATCTTGCCCATGCCCTCGGTGTATTTGAGGACGATGTTGCCGGTATAGCCGTCGGTGACCAGCACGTCGCAGGCATTGTGGGGAATGCGGTTCCCCTCCACGTTGCCCACGAAATTGATGCTCTCGTCGGCCAGCAGAAGGGGATAGGTATCCCGCTGCAGCTGTGTCCCCTTGCAGTCCTCGATGCCGTTGTTGAGCAGGCCGACACGGGGAGAGGACAGGTTGAAGAGATTCTGCATATAGATCGAGCCCATCATGGCAAACTGGACCAACTGCTCGGGGGTGACGGTGAGGTTTGCCCCGGAGTCCAGCAGCAGAACGGGGTTATTGAAGGGCAGAACGCTGGCAATGGCCGCGCGCTGTATGCCCTTGATCTTGCGCACAATGAGGGTCGCGCCGGTAAACAGCGCGCCGGTGTTTCCGGTGCTGACGAAGGCATCTCCCTCGCCGTCGGCCAGCAGGCGCAGGCCGACGCTCATGGACGAATCCTTCTTTCCCCGTACCACCGCAATGGGATCATCCTCCATGGTGATCACCGTTTCGGTATGCACGATCTCAAAGCGGGAAAGATCATAGCCTTCTTCGGCAGCCACCGCCTCAATGGCCGGACGGTCGCCGACCAGAATATAGTTGGCCGGATAGAGCTCCGATGCCTGGAGCACACCTTTGACCAGTTCATGGGGGGCGTTGTCACCGCCCATGACATCTACGATAATTCTCATGTTTACCATTTGCCCCGAGGGGCATCCTTATCTGTTTCGGTGGAAAAGCGATCAAAGCACCGCCGGGGAATTCTGCGGCTTGACGGTGGGCAGAAGTTCATCGACAGCCGCGAGAGAGCGGGCCGCCATCACCTCATATTTGGCGATCTTACCCCCCTTGACCCGTGCGGGCAGGGGCTGCAGAATGCCGAAGTTGGCATTCATGGGCTGGAAGTTCCCGGTCATGCCCCCCTCGCTGACATAGGCAGCCATGGCACCGATCATGGTGGTGCGGGGAAAGATCACAGGGGCTTCGCCCAGGATCAGGCGGGCGGCGTTCAGTCCGGCCACAAAGCCCGATCCGGTGGACTCGATGTACCCCTCCACACCCGTCATCTGTCCGGCAAAAAAGAGATTCGGCCGGCCGCGCAGGGCATAGGTGGGCTCAAGGATCTCGGGAGAATTGAGGTAAGTGTTCCGATGCATCACGCCG
>JAFTUB010000027.1 GCA_017466495.1 Clostridia bacterium | reverse complement strand
TATCAGCCGCCGGTGGAAAGGGAAGAACCCTATGTAAGTTCTGCCTATTCCTATCCGGATGTTGTGCTTGATCCCGCACCTTCTTCCGGGGAGGAAACACTCCCGCCGGAAACACAAGCCGAGCCCGAAGTGACATCTCCTGCCGAGACCACCGCGGCTCCGGCGGAAACCACAGCAGTCCCCGCCGAAACGACTTCGGTCCCTGCGGAGACGACTTCGGCCCCTGCCGAGGAGACCCGTCCGTCAGCGCCCGAAGTGCCGATCGTACTTCCGCCCGAGACCCTGGCGCCCGTGATCAACGTGCCTCAGACCCCGCAGACGAGCTATACGCCGGTTTATAACCCGGTGTATAACCCCGATGCATCTTTTGCCAATTCCCCCAATGCCATCAGTGTGTACGGGAAGGTCCCGGTGTATAAAGTTAAGCAAAAGCACAAGGATATCATCAATATCCTTGTGCTGGGAACCGATTCTCGGGATATTACCATTGACCGCGGTCGGAGCGATACCATGATTATCGTATCCTATAATCAGAAAACAGGCAGCATCAAGCTGACCTCGCTTCTCCGCGATGCGCTTACCCCCATTGCAGGGTACGACTGGAACCGCATCAATACGGCATATCTGTTCGGCGGTGTCGGCCTTGCCATCAATACGGTAAACGAGCTGTTTGATCTGGATATCCAGCAGTTTGTGGTCATCGACCTCAACGGTGCGGAAGATCTGATCGACCGTGTGGGCGGCGTGGACATCACCCTGACGCAGGAAGAGGCAGAGATGTACAATGCGTATTACGGAACGCATTATACGGCAGGCATCAACCATATGGAAGCGGTTAATCTGATGCAGCATATGCGAAACCGTGAGATCGGCAGTGACTTTGAACGGACACGTCGGCAAAGAGATGCCATTATGGCCATCATAGATAAGCTATTGACCGAAAAATCCCTGGCCGAGCTGTATGACATCGTAGATTATTCCTTCGGCTTGGTCAAGACCAATATTCCTCTCTCGACTCTGACCTCTTTGGTTACCTCGGGGATCGGCAACATGTCCAATCTCACCGTAACGACGCAGAGTGTGCCCTATTCCGATTCTTATCGGTTTGCGACCTACCGGGGGATGGCGATTATTTTCTTTGATATTGCAGATGCCGCCAAGCGAGTGAATGCGTTTATTTATGGCGGCGAAGGTGCATAAAAGCGTTTTCTGACAAGAGGCAGGCTGCAGTCAAAACAAGTAGGGAGATTGTTCGATGAGTGAGTATCAAGACATCAAATTGTCTCGCACGGAAGCGTTTATGCGCACCGTGATCCAACGGTATGACCACCGAAAATATTGGAAATACCGCGAGATCGTTGTAGATCCGAAAAAGGGCAGCAGGATCGGAGATCTGTTCCGCCCGTACTACATCAAGCGCGCAGATGCGTTCAACAACGCATCTATGGGTACCCATAGAAACTGCGGCGCTGCCTTTGCCGAGCCGCCGCATCTCCCCCACGGCCTGAACGGCATTATCGTTTCCCACCATGCCGTGATCGGACGGGGATGTACAATCTTTCATCAGGTTACCATCGGCGAAGGGAAAGGCGGTGCGCCGGTGATCGGCGACGGGGTTTTGATCGGCGCAGGTGCAAAAATCATCGGCGCAGTGCATATCGGAAACAATGTAAAGATTGGAGCTGGGTGTATCGTGACCAAGGATGTGCCGGATGGTGCAACTGTGGTGATGAATCCCCCCAGGGTTATTGTGAGAAATGATGAGTAAAGATGTGATTCCCGGAAAAGTCTCGGTGATTATGGGAATCTATAATTGCGGCGACACGCTGGCAGAGGCGCTGGATTCCATTTTGGCACAGACCTATACCAACTGGGGTCTGATCATGTGTGACGACGGGTCTACGGACGACACATATGCGGTTGCCGAAACGTATTGCCGCCGTTATCCCGGAAACATGGTCCTGCTGAAGAATGACCGGAATATGGGGTTGAACTTCACGCTGAATCGCTGTCTTGAGGAAGTCGATGGCGAGTACATTGCCCGTATGGACGGAGATGATCTGTCTATGCCGGAGAGACTGGAAAAAGAAATTGCCGCGTTGAATGCGCATCCCAATATGGCGATTGTCAGCACGGCAATGCAGCATTTTGACGAGTCCGGCATCTGGGGGCAGGGAACTGTCATCCCGTTCCCGCAGCCGAAGGATTTTGTACGGGGAACGCCCTTTTGTCATGCCCCCTGTCTTGTGCGCCGTGAGGCTTACGAAGCGGTGGAGGGGTATACCGATAAGCCGGAGTTTTTGCGCGCGGAAGATTATGAGCTGTGGATCAAAATGTATGAAAAAGGTTACCGCGGGATGAACCTGGAGGAGCCGCTGTATCAGATGCGCGATGATCGGCGTGCGGTTTCGAGAAGAAAGTTCAAATACCGCATCACCGAATTCCGCGTGCGGTGTGCGGCGGTGAAACGGCTGCATTTATCCAAAGTCGGATATCTGTATGCCCTTCGGCCGATTCTGGTGGGGGTCCTTCCGGCCGGTTTGTATCGCCAACTGCACAGGAAGAGATTGCAGAATAAAAAGCAAATCTGAATTTAAATGGAAATTCCCACAGGGGGAATACGAAATTGACAAAATTACTGCTCTTATTGTCGGTGTCGCTTTTGTTTGCGGCGGCGGCAGAATATCGGACCCCGAGTTTAATGCGGAAAACGGGACATATGGATCGCCTGTTTACCTTTATGCTCATCATACTTCTGTCCTGTTACGCCGGGCTTCGCGTGTGGGGAAACGATACGGTTACGTATTTACAGATGTACGCCATGGCGGAAACCGTTCCGGAGTTCTTTGTCCTGGACAATTATAACCTGGCCGATGGCTGGGGGTTCGGTCTTATGACTTGTCTGCTGAAGGATCTCGGCTTTTCCTCACAGGATTATCTGATGTTCTTTTCGTTTTTGACCGTCACCCCATATGTGCTGTTTATCCGGCGGTACTGTCCCCACTTTACCTTCGGCATTTTTCTGCTGTTCGCTACCGGTATGTATACCTTCACCATGGCCGCAGTCAAGCAGTGTGCGGCAACCGGCATTTGTCTGGTGGCAATCATGGCAGCGCTGGAAAAGAAATGGATACGGTATCTGCTGCTGATGGTGCTGGCATTTTTGTTCCATCCCTATTCCATGATCTATCTGATCGTTCCCCTGATGATGTTCAAGCCCTGGACAAAGTGGACGTATATCTACATTGTGATCTTTATTGCCGCCGGTTTCACGCTGGAGTCCCTGCTGGGCACCGTGCTTGAAGTTACCGACCTGCTCGGTGCCGATTACACCGAGGAGTCCTTTGCGGGCGAGGGGGTAAATATACTGCGCGTCGCGGTGGCTTTTGTGCCGATGATTCTGTCGATTCCCTATCAGCGGATGCTGTTCCGGGATGCCGACAAAACGGAATATCTGATGTTTAACCTTTCCACCGTTCATGCGCTGGTCATGTTTGTAGGACTGTTCGGCACTGCCAATTATTTTGCGCGCCTGGCGAACTACCTGCTGCCTGCCATCGTGGTGACTCTGCCTTGGATGCTGAACAAGGTCTACTACCGGCACCGGCTTGCCCTGAAATCCGCTTGTCTGGTGGGATATACGGGATTCTTTACCTATGAGCACATGATCCTGCGTTCCTTTGACCTGGAATATTCCCAAATTACGATCTGGCAGTATATTGCCGATCATTTTTGAGTTGTGATGAAAAAAAAGATACTGTTTCTGATCCCCAACCTCGCCCACGGCGGCGCGGAGCGGGTGCTTGTTAATCTTGCCAATCATCTTGATCCCCGGAAATATGATGTGACCGTGCAGACGCTGTTTGATATTGGGGTAAACCGACAGTATCTGCAGCCCCATGTGCACTACCTGCCCGGATACCAAAAACATATCCGCGGTACGACTGCGCTGATGAAGCTGTTTTCACCGCGATTTCTGTACAGGTTCTGGATCAAAGAGGATTACGACATTCTGGTTTCCTATCTGGAAGGGCCGACCTCCCGTATCATTGCCGGCTGTCCTGATCCCGCCAAAAAGAAAGTTGCATGGCTGCACATTGAATTGAACACGCCCAAACAGGCCGCCATCGGTTTCCGATCGCCCGGTGAGGCAAAGAAGCT
>JAFTUB010000003.1 GCA_017466495.1 Clostridia bacterium | reverse complement strand
CTCGATGGCCTTGGAGCCGATGCCTTCGGTCTCGCCAGCGCCTTCGATGACCAGATAGGTCAGCTCGCTGTTTTCAAAGGTGAAGGTGACGTTCACGTCGCCGCCAAAGCCCTTGGCAGTACCGGTAAACTCGCCGTTCACGCCGGCGGGATTGAAGGTCTGATACCACATCTTGTAGCGCTGATTTGCGGGAGCAGATTCATCATAGAGCACGGAACCGTACACATATGCGCCGCCGCTCTCCCAGATGTTGGTGGTGCTGGGGGAAACGACAGGCTGGGACTTCTTTGCCTGATGGAAGGTGCGGGTCAGGGTGGTGTCGGCGATGAGATAGTCGTCGATGAAGAGTTGTGCCAGGTTGGATACATCGATGACGCTCTCACCGAATTCCACCGCGTCAACCACGGCGGTATCCTTGCCCGCGACGAGGATCTCGACACAGGCGTAAGCCGCGCCGGCGGGAGCGTTAGTGCCGATGCCCAGGCGTTTGAATGCGGCATCATAGAAAGCGATCTGGGTTTTGGCCTTACCCGAAATGTCGGCGCGGACAGCGTAGGACTGGCCGGCGGTAACCTTGATCATGGAGGAACGAATGCCGCCCTCGGTACCGGTACCCATCAGCTCCATAGCCAGGGCGCCATTGGCATCGGTCAGGGATGCGCAGGCCTTGGCAGATACGTCGCCGAAGCTCTGCCACTGGGTGGCGTGCTTGCCGGAATAGGCGTGAGTCATGCTCTCGAAGGAGGGATTGGCCACAGACTCGGTAATGGCGTACAGCTGTGCGTTATCGAAGCAGGTCTTGCCCTTGGCTTCCAGCGTCATCTTAGCGGCGAAGGCATCTCTGCCTGCCGTTGCTTCCACCGTGAGTCTGCCTTCGGTGCCGGAGGTGGTATGTCTTCTCAGCACAGTACCGCCCTGGTTGTAGAAGGTCAGGGTCAGCGTGGCAGATCCCTTGACATCCACCGCAGCGGAATAGGTCTTGCCGCCCAGAACGGGAATGTATGCGGAGGTGGTACTGCCATCGGTGAGAACCAGACCGGATGCACCGTCGGTCACCAGCTCGCGGGAAACCATGGGCGCATACGTCACAGTACCGCCGGTGGTAACCGCATTGTTCTCAAAGTTATCATTGAGCAAATCGTCCTTGCCCTTGCACTTGATGCTGACATCATCAAGATAGCCCAGGGGATTGTTCACCGTGTTCTTCTTGTAGTAGAACAGCAGCGTAAAATAAGCTGCGCCCTTGGGAACCGTCACCGTGGTCTGGTCCATGCTTGCCCAGTTGCTTCCGCCGGGCAGGGTCACGATGGTAGGATCGTCCAGTCTGTTGAAGCTATCGCCCACGGTGTAGACGGGATCATCAGACCAGAACTCAAAATACATGTAGGCCGTACCTTCCGAGAGGTACTTGGCATTAATCGTCAGCACCTGACCGGCCTTGACGGCAAGAGGGATACTTCTGGCACCGCCGCCACCGGTTTTGGAGGCCGTGATCTTCAGGGATTTCCCGCCCTTTGTGGTGGCCTGATCACCGGTTACGTTAACGGTACTTCCGGAATACTGGGTATCCCACTTGGTCGCAGCATTGCCGCCGGCAGAAGTATCGCCGCGGAAGGTGCTGGTCCATGCACTGGTGTTGGTGTTTGCCATGGACTCAAAGCTGCCGTCGGGCACCTGAGTACCGGCAAAGAGGGGAAGCAAAGTCACACCGTCAGCCTTGCTGCCGGGGATCACCGCGCGGACATAGGCCGCATTCTCGGGAGCATAGGCGCGGCTTCCGGTGACCTTCATGATCAGCGCGTCGGAGCTGCTGTAGAAGCAGATGGCGGCACCGCTTCCGGCACCCACAAGCTGATACTCCACACCGGGGAGCGCCTTGGCTCTGGACGAAGTCAGACCGTCAGCCTCTTTCGTCCAGCCCTTGGGGTCAAGCAGAGGAAGCTCCTCCAGGGTAACATCATCCACATAAATGGAACCGGGGGAGTTATAGGAGAACAGAAGGCGTGCCATAACAGCGCCCTTGGGGGCAACCGCTTCCACCGTCACCTGTTTCCAATCGGTGCTCTTGGGCACCGATACGCTGACGCCGCTGTCAATCAGCACGCCGTAGACGTCAAAGAACCGCAGATACATCTGGGGCTGATTGGTACCCGATTCCTTGAAGAACCAGGCACTGGCACGATAGGTATAGCCCTCGGTGATACCGAGAGTACCGCCGTTGCAGATCAGGGTGTCAACTCCGTCGCTTTGGTCGGTGATTTTCAAGCTGGCACTGCCCGAATGCGCTTTGGCGGTGGAGCGCTCGAAAAGGCCCTTGGGTTTAAGTGTACCGCGCTGGTTCATCCAGCCGGGCACACCCGACGCAGCGGTTTCTTCAAAGCCGGCATTTTTCACCGTCAGCTGCCCTGGGGTGGCCTCAGTACTGTTGTCGGCAAAGGCTGTCACCGGCATCAGACCGATCACGGTCATCATGCACAGCAGCCATGCCAAAAGTTTACTTCCATAATGTTTCATCATAGCGATCCTCCTTGCAAAGCGAGTCAATTGTTTCTTTGGAAACAATTGAAAGATTTCTGTGCGTGTATATCCTGTAAACATAGAATAGCATATTTTCGCGCAATTCACAAGGTATGGCGGTAATTACGCCAAAACAATCAAAATTTAAGCAAAAAATGCGCAAACTTGACCAAAGATGAGCATCGCTGAATCGTGAGGATGTGATCAAACCTCTTCCCTGTCTCACCGAAGAAAAGTTTGGTATCTTGTGAAAAGTGAAACGCCGAAGGGATTCGTGCGCATCGGGGATATCTGCGGAAAATCACGCCTCCGGCAAAAAATTTCACGCATACCCCTTGCAAAATGTACGGATTTCTGCTATAATATATCGGTAAACGGCGGACTCGCCGTAAAATAAGGCCATACCAGCCGGGGAATTAGCGGAGCCCTGTACCTGAAATCCGCTACAGCAGGGGTGGATCCCCCTTTTGAGGGCGTTCCGCAGGTGGTCTTGCGCCGTGTACCTGCTGTGTTGACGAGGGGGTCTCGCGCAATCGGGAGCTGTGAACCATGTCAGGTGGGGAACCAAGCAGCATTAAGCAGTTTACCCGTTGTGCCGCGAGGAAGCCTTCTCCGAGCAGCAGCCACGGGCCGCGCGCAGGCGAGGCGTTCGAGACAGGGGTGTATGGTCTTATTTTGCGGCGAGTCCGCACTATTTTCATGGGCATAGTGGTTTTTGCGTCCGCTGACCGTTTCGCGCGCCCGCGCGAGTCGGGGCGGAAACCATCTCAAACGCCGAAGTTTTCCGCCCCGACACCCCGCCTTCCTTGGCTGTGCGGTGTTTCCGATACGGGCGTTCATCCAAGAAAAATGACAAGGAGGGAATTCCATGCACCGCGCACTTTACCGCAAATGGCGCCCCATGACCTTTGATCAGGTATGCGGGCAGGAGCACATCACCTCCATCCTCAAGTACGAAACCGCCAACAATAAATTCTCCCACGCCTATCTCTTCTGCGGCTCCCGCGGTACGGGAAAGACTACCTGTGCCAAGCTGCTTGCCCGCGCCGTCAACTGCCTCTCTCCCCGGGACGGCAACCCCTGCGGCGAGTGCGAAGCCTGCCGCGGCATTCTGGACGGCTCCGCCACCGACGTGCTGGAGATGGACGCCGCCTCCAACAACGGCGTGGAAAACATCCGTGACATTCGGGACGAGGTGGTCTACTCTCCCTCTTCCCTGCGCTACCGCGTTTACATCGTGGACGAGGTGCATATGCTCTCAGGCAGTGCCTTCAATGCCCTGCTCAAGACCCTGGAAGAGCCCCCCGCCCACGTGATCTTCATCCTGGCCACCACCGAGCTGCACAAGCTTCCCTCCACCATCGTCTCCCGCTGTCAGCGCTTCGACTTCCGTCGGCTGACGGTGCCGGTGATCACCGAGCGGCTGGCCGCCGTCGCCGCCGCCGAGCACATCCCCCTGGAGGAGGATGCTGCCCTCCGCATCGCCCGGATCGCACAGGGCGGTATGCGGGACGCCCTCAGTCTGCTGGAGCTCTGCGCCGGCGGAGACAGGGCCGTCACCGAAGCGGTGGTGAGAGAAGTCACCGGTGCCTCCTCGAGAGAACAGCTGGCCGAGACCGTTTCGGCCATTGCCCGCCGTGACTGCGCAACGTTGTTCGCCATCGTGGATGAAGTGGTCACCTCATCCCGGGACATCAGCGTCTTCTGGCAGGATCTCATTGCCTTCTACCGGGATATGCTGGTGATGCTCTCCACCCCCGATGCCCCCCGCTATCTTGATCTCACCGTCAACGAGGCCGAGCAGCTCTCCGCTCTGTCCGCGCAGTTTGATCGGGAGACCATTCTTAACCATACCAAGCACCTGGAGAACGCCCTCGCCGCCATGCAGCGGAGCGGCTCCATCAAACGGATGTGCGCAGAGCTTGCGCTGATCCGTCTCTGCGACCCGCGGCTGGACAACTCCACCGAGGCTCTGCTGAACCGGGTAGCCGATCTGGAACGCAGGCTTGCCCTGATGGCGGCCGGCAATCCCATCCCCGTTGAGCAAAGTGCTCCCGCAGCTGCAGCCGAACCTGCCCCCGCGGAGCAGCCAACTCCTGCCGAGGAGAAGCCGGCTGCCTCTGCTGCTGATCCGACACCTGCCGTTGCCAAGGATACCGTAGGGACTGCACAGCTCCACGCCCTCCCCGCCTGGCCCGAGGTCATCGATCAGCTTCGCCAGCGCGATCCGGCACTGAGCAGCTTCCTGCAGCGGGCCAAGGCAGCGCAGGACGGTGCAGGCTGTGTCATTGTGCGGGTGAACAATCCCTTTATGATGACCATGATCGACCGTCCCGTGAACAGGGAGCTTCTGCTGGCTGCCCTGGCCGCACAGCTTCCCGCGCCCCCCGCAGGTCTGCGTTTCGAGGTATCTACCCCCGAGGTGACCCTGCCCGATGACGATATTTTCACCGCAATCGAAGAAAACTGATTTCATACAAACATAGAGAAGGAGAACAACCATGAAAGCAAGACTCCCCAAGGGAATGGGCGGCGGCCCCCAGAACATGAACGCAATGATCCGCCAGGCACAGAAGATGCAGGAGGATATGGAGAACCTCCAGGCCGACCTGGATGCAAGAGAATATGAAATTTCCGCCGGCGGCGGTGTGATCGGTGTGAAGATCAACGGCAAGCGTGAGATTCTCAGCATCGACATCAAGCCCGAGGTGGTGGATCCCGACGATATCGAGACCCTCTCCGACCTGCTGGTGGCCGCCGTCAACGAGGCCATCAAGCGCGTGGATCAGACCAGTGCCGCCGAAATGCAGAAGATCACGGGCAGCATGAATATGCCCGGTCTGTTCTGATATGGCTGATTATATCCAACCGCTGCAGACTCTCTGCGAGCAGTTCCAGCGGCTGTCGGGAATCGGGCGGAAGACCGCCCTGCGGCTTGCCTTCTCGGTACTGGAATCCAGCGAGGAGGATGCCGCGGCCTTTGCTCAGGCAATCCTCGATGCCAAGGAAAAGATCCACCTCTGCCCCATCTGTCAGAACCTCACCGACCGGGAGATCTGCACCGTCTGCGACGATGACCGCCGCGACCCCACCACCGTCTGCGTGGTGGAGGATCCCCGCGCTGTGCTGGCATTGGAGAAGGTGAAGGAATACCGCGGGCGCTACCACGTTCTCCACGGAGTCATCTCCCCCATGAACGGTGTCGGCCCCGACCAGCTCAAGATCAAGGAGCTGCTGGACCGGCTGAACGACGGCGTCACTGAGGTGATCGTCGCCACCAATCCCACCGTGGAGGGAGAAGCGACGGCCATGTATATCGCCCGTCTGCTGAGTCCCTTCGGCATCAAAGTCACCCGTCTCGCCTACGGACTCCCCATGGGCGGCGACCTGGAATTTGCCGACGAAATCACCCTCTACCGCGCCCTGGAGGGCCGCCGTACCGTAGAATAAACCGAAAAGGAAGCCGCGACGATTGTCGCGGCTTCCTTTGTTTTTGGCATTTTCCCGAGGAATCCCAAAAGCGAATTAGATAAACATTCCCGTTTTCAGTTGATATGTATCGAACAAAATGCCCCTATTTGACCGTTTTCATGAAAAAACGGTATACAGGCTCAAAAAACACACTGCGCAACTACAGAAAAGGAGCTGTCCCGGCTGGGACAGCTCCTTTGGGTTTACTGTGAGATTTTCGGCATTCGCCATCACTCCGCTGAACGGATCATTCGGGTCTTGTGCCGCCGCGGGTGTAGGGCTCCACGTACTCTACATGATCAAGGGGCGAGAAGTCCTCCACGGGACAATGCACCACCATCACCTGCAGCAGCGTGGTCAGGTCACGCAGCACCGAAATGTCGGCAATGGGGTTGGAGCTGAGGGAAAGACGCTCGATTTTCTTCCAGCCTGCGAGGGGAGAAATATCGCTGATGGTATTGCTGCTCAGGTTGGCATCGGTGAGATTGACAAGTACGGCGAGGGGAGAAATATCGGTGATCCTGTTATCCATCAGCTGCAGCCAGGTGAGCCCGGTCAGGCCCGATAGGGGAGAAACGTCGGCAATCTGATTGCACGACAGATAAAGCTCCTTCAGATTTTTGAGCCCCGCCAGGGGCGAAACATCCGTGATCAGATTTCCGTGCAGCGTGAGCTCGGTGAGATTTTTCAGCCCTGCGAGAGGAGAAATGTTGTCGATGCTGTTTCCCGCCAATCTGAGCTCGGTGAGATTGGTCAGCGTCTTCAGCGGGGCAATATCCGTAAGATGACTGGACGTCAGATCCAGAAAGGTCAGCCGGCCGAGTCCCGATAGGTGGGCAAGATCGGCAATGTTGTTTTGGTTATTGTCCAGATAGAGCACCTCGAGATTTTTCAGTTCGGCGAGCGAGGAAATATCGGCGATGCCGTTCTCCCCGAGATCAAGCTCGGTGAGGTTGACCAATGCCCGAAGAGGGAAAATATTCCGAACATTTTTCCCGCGCAGATCCAGGCTCGTGACACGGAGAAAATCCTCCCTTGTCAGAAAGCCGGTTTCTCTCCCCGCGCTGACTCGGATGGCCGCCTCAATTTCGGGATAGTGACCGATGGTATGGATATCAAATCCGTTGATGAGATACTCGGCTTCGGTCGGCTCTTTCGGCACAATGCGGTCGCCGAGCAGCTCTCTTGCCTGGGTCTCGTCCATCTCGTACACCTGATTGAACTAGAGGCGATCGCCGCAGTCCTGGTAGTAGGACAGATAAACCGTCTTCCCTTCCCCGTTCCGGGCAGCGACATAGATCATCAGCTCGCCGCTTCCCGCGCCGCTGCCGGCGGATATGATCCGGCCGTCGGTCAGCCCGGCGGGGAGCTTCAGGGTGTACTGGGTGCCCAGGTTCACCACCGGT
>JAFTUB010000026.1 GCA_017466495.1 Clostridia bacterium | reverse complement strand
TTTTGTGCAAAAAAGACATTCCCTGGGAGAGACGGTAGGGTTATAATAAAAGCACATTCTATCCACAAGGAGGACGAAAACATGGCAAACAAACCGAGAATCGGTATTTTTGGCTGCGGCCGCGGCCTGTCGATGGGAAAATATGTGGGTCCCGCCGGCGGTGAGATCGTCGCAGTATGTGATCACAACCCCAGCAAGCTGGAGAACGCAAAATCCGTCCTGGCTGAGGGCGGCAAGGCATACGCCCGCTTTGACGATTTTATCGAGCACGAAATGGACGGCGTTTATGTGGCCAACTATTTCGATCAGCACGTTCCCTATGTGATTCGTCTGCTGGAGAAGGGCATCAGTGTCTGCATTGAGCCCATCTGCGGTGCGACCATGGCCGATATGGTGGCGCTGGTTCGTGCGGCTGAGAAATACCGCGACCGTGCAACCTTTATGTTCGGCGAGAACTATCAGTACACTCCTGCCCTGCAGGAGATGAAGAGAATTTATCAGACCGGAAAGCTGGGTCAGCTGCTCTATGCGCACTGTGAGTATGTACATCCTACCACATCCAGAGAGCGTGTGCTTTATGCGGCCGGACACAACCACTGGCGCAATTCCCTGCCTTCCACCTATTATAACTCTCACGCTCTTTCTCCTTTGATGTATATTTCGGATGCCATGCCTAAGGTGGTCATGGCCCAGTCGACGCACTGTGAGGAATATCAGAAGGGAACTGCCCGGGGTACCGATGCCTGCGGCATTATGATGACCAAGATGGATAACGGTGCTATTTTCACCACCACCGGCTGTGTTGGCGGTGCTGTGCATTCCACCTGGTGCCAGTTGACCCACTTCCGCGGGGCCATGGAGACGGTTCGTTATGACCCCTCGGTGGTAGCCGTACGCTATACCAGTGCTACCAAGCCCGAAGATTCCCCCCGTTACAACACCTATATTCCCGATCCTCCCTTCGATGGACAGAAGTCTGCCGGCTCCGGTCACGGCGGCGGTGACTACTTCGTTGTCCGCGAATTCATCCGCTGCCTCGAAGAAGGCATTCAGCCCTACAACGATGTTTACCGCGGGGTAGCCATGGCCGCCGTCGGCGTGCTGGGCTGGCGCTCGGTGATGGAGGGCGGTATGCCCTACGCAATTCCCGATTTCCGCGACGAGGCTGAACTGGTTAAGTGGGAGAACGATACCCTCTCGCCCTTCATTGGTGCCGACGGTAAGCGCACTCTGCCCACCACGGTAAAGCAGGACTGGAAGGCCGATCCCGCAGATCTTGCCGCAGCCGAGGAGATTTGGAAGGAAGCCAAGTCCTTCACCGACTACAGCTGGCCCGGCAAGGAACTCAATTAAAGGCAAGGGGGTTGCTGCATCTGCAGCAGCCCCTTTTTGTTCCTCCTCTTTACAAGGCTTGATTTTTGTGGTATACTGTATAAGATTAAAACACCGAAAGGAATTGCTATGACTGCATCTTCGACCTCTCCTGCCGCCCTTGCCTATCTGGGGGACGCGGTGTGTGAGCTTTGCGTGCGGGAGCTGTTGGTGGGGCTGGGCTTCGGCTCCTCTGCCCGGCTCAATCAGTTTGCCCTGAGCTTTGTCCGTGCATCGGCGCAGGCTGAGGCGGTGCGCCGCATTCTGCCCGTCCTCTCCGAGGAGGAGGAGGCCTTCTTCCGTCTTGGGCGGAACCACAGCACGGCTAACGTGCCCAAAAGCGCTACGGTGCAGGAATATCGCTACGCCACGGGGTTTGAAGCCCTTCTCGCCGCCCTTTGGCTGGAGCGGAGGGTGGATCGGCTCCATGCGCTGTTCGCCGAGGCCTATGCCCCACAGATCGCTGCCCTGCGGGAGGAGCTTGGACTTCCCCCGGCGGCAGAAAGAAAGGATGATCCGACATGAAAAAGCCCCATATCATGTGTGTCTTCGGCACCCGCCCCGATGCGGTGAAGATGTGCCCTCTGGTGCTGGAACTGAAGCGCCGTCCCGAGCTGCGCACCACCGTTACGCTGACCGCACAGCACCGTGAGATGCTGGATGCCGTCACCGCACTCTTCGGGGTGAAGGCCGATTATGACCTCAATATCATGAAGCCCGCGCAGACCCTGCAGAGCATCACCGCGGATATTTTGGCGGGGATGACCAAAGTTTTCCGTGAGGATCGTCCCGATCTGGTGCTGGTCCATGGGGATACCTCCACCTGCTTTGTGGCGGCGCTGGCCGCGTTTTACGAGAAGATCCCGGTGGGGCACGTGGAGGCAGGACTGCGGAGCTTTGACCGCTACTCCCCCTTTCCCGAGGAGATGAACCGCTGCCTGGTAGGACGGCTGGCGGAGCTGCATTTTGCGCCTACCGTGCAGAACCGCGCCAATCTCGCCGCCGAGGGCATCACTGAAGGGATTTATGTGACGGGGAACACCGTCATTGATGCGTTTGCCTATACCGTGCGGGAGGGGTACACCTTCGCGGATGAAAAGCTGAGAGCCATTGATTTCGATGCTCCCGACCGCCGTTTTATCACCCTGACGGCCCACCGCCGGGAAAACCAGGGAGAGGGCATTGCCGCCATCTGCCGCGCTGTGCGTCGGATCGTGGATGCCCATCCCGATGTGACGGTGATCTATCCCGTGCATCTTTCACCGGCTGTCCGCAATACCGTTTTCCCTCTGCTGGAGGGGCATGAGCGCATTGTTCTTTGTGATCCTGTGGGGCTGGGGGATATGCATAATCTCATGGCCAAATCCACCCTGGTTCTCACCGATTCCGGCGGACTGCAGGAGGAGGCGCCTTCCCTGGGGGTTCCCGTGCTGGTGCTTCGTACCGAAACCGAGCGTCCCGAGGCGGTGGAGGCGGGTACGGTGAAGATTATCGGCGTGGATGAGGATGTCATTGTGGCCGAGACCGAGTGTTTGCTCACCGATGCCGCGGCCTATGAGGCCATGGCTCATGCGGTGAATCCTTACGGGGATGGGCACGCCAGCGAGCGGATTGCCGATGCCATCATTGCCTGGGCTGAGGGGAGATAAGGTCGTGGGACGCTGTCCCACACCCTGCCGGGGGAGCCGGGAGCGAAGCTCCGAAAAAGGCTCCCCCGGACCCCCGCGAAAACTTTCTGAAAAATTTTTCTGACGATACAAGGAGATATTTTATGAAGATTGAGTTTGTGATTCGCGATTACGGCAGCATGGTTGCCGAGCTGTACCCCGAGAAGGCACCGAAAACGGTGGAGAATTTCCTCGCCCTCATCGACCGCAAGTTCTTTGACGGGCTGATTTTCCACCGCACCATCCCCGGATTTATGATCCAGGGCGGCGGCTTTGACGAGCAGATGAATCAGAAGCACGCCGATGCCATTTACGGCGAGTTTGCCGCCAACGGTTTCCCGGAAAATGACCTTGCCCACACCCGCGGTGTGCTGTCCATGGCGCGCACTTCGGTGCCCGACTCCGCGTCTTCTCAGTTCTTTGTGATGCACGCCGATGCTCCCCACCTGGACGGCCAGTATGCCGCATTCGGTCAGGTGACCGAGGGGCTGGAAGTCATTGATGCCATCGCCACGGTGCCCACGGGCAGCTACGGTTACCATCAGGATGTGCCCCGCTTCCCTGTAGTGATCGAAACGGTTCGCCGCCTGGAGGACTGATCGCTTGCCCCACCGGGGTTGAATGCCGTATTTTTCGCGAATTTTGTGCTTTTGCGGAGTTCGGAGAAAAATTCAAAAAAAATTTACCTTTTTTTGAAAAAAGTACTGGTAAAATGGCGGAAACTATGGTATAATAATCGGTGCGGCGGACATAGAAGCATATTCTGTGCCCGTGGCTTTCCTATGCCTAAACAAAAAATCATAAATGGAGGATTACGCAATGTCCAAAAAGTATGTCTACCTTTTCTCCGAGGGCGACGCTTCCATGCGTGAGCTGCTCGGCGGTAAGGGCGCAAACTTGGCTGAGATGACCAAGCTCGGCCTTCCCGTTCCCCAGGGCTTCACCATTTCCACTGAGGCTTGCACCAAGTACTACGAGGACGGCCGTCAGATCAATGCTGACATCCAGGCTGAAATCAACGAGTACATCGTCAAGATGGAAGAGATCACCGGAAAGAAGTTCGGTGACAAGGAGAACCCCCTGCTCGTTTCTGTCCGGTCCGGTGCCCGTGCATCCATGCCCGTCATGATGGATACCATCCTTAACCTCGGTCTCAATGAGGACGTGGTTCAGGTTATGGCTGAGAAGTCCGGCAATGCTCGCTGGGCTTACGACTGCTACCGCCGCTTTATCCAGATGTACTCCGACGTCGTTATGGAAGTCGGTAAGAAGTACTTCGAGGAGCTCATCGACAAGATGAAGGAAGAGAAGGGCGTTAAGCTCGACGTTGAGCTCACCGCTGACGATCTCAAGGAGCTTGCTGAGCAGTTCAAGGCTGAGTACAAGTCCAAGATCGGCTCTGACTTCCCCTCCGATCCCAAGGAGCAGCTCATGGGCGCTGTTAAGGCAGTGTTCCGTTCCTGGGACAACC
>JAFTUB010000025.1 GCA_017466495.1 Clostridia bacterium | reverse complement strand
CGGGGGGATTCCGCTATCTTTCCCTCATCCCGGTGGACGAGGTCTGCCGCGGGGTGTCCGCCGAGGGCTGCCGCTATCCCCTCAAGGGGGCGACTCTGCGCCGCACCAATGCCGCCTATTCCACCAGCAACGAGATCCTGGGGCCGGTGGCACTGATCTCGGTGCGCCGGGGACGGCTTTTCGTGGTGGAGTCCCGGGAGGACTGACTTTCTCACCCATTTTTCGCCGCGGCATATGCTGTGAACAGGGAGCTGTTTTCCCGCGGACAGTGCGGGAAGGGCAGGCTCGCCCGAGAAAGGGGGCTGTTCCGTGAAGGTCGTGGTGATCCGTTCCCCCAAGCTGCTGGCACCGTTTCTGCGGCGGTGGTTTGGGATTAAGAAAACATAAATGCAGAAGGGGAAGGCAGGGGCCTTTTTGAAAAAAGGCCCCTGCACCCCCAAAAACTTTCCTGCCCGCCTTGGATTTCGCTTCGTCTTGGTCTGCGGCGGGCGCAAAGGAGATTATATGTCACAATTTCTTCCCCTATCCCGCGCCGAGATGGAGGGGCGGGGCTGGGATGCACCCGATTTTGTCTATGTGACGGGGGATGCCTATGTGGATCACCCGTCCTTTGGTGTGTCCATTATCTCCCGCGTGCTGGAGGATGCGGGCTACCGTGTGGCGATTCTGTCGCAGCCCGATTATAAGTCCTGCGATGCCTTCCGCGCCTTCGGTAGGCCCCGACTGGGCTTTCTGGTGACGGCGGGGAACATCGACTCCATGGTGGCCCACTACACTGCCGCCAAGAAAAAGCGCAGCTATGATTACTATTCCCCCGGCGGCAAGGCGGGACTTCGCCCCGACCGGGCGACCATTGTGTACTGCAACCGCATCCGTGAGGCCTATGGGGATGTGCCCATCATCATTGGCGGGCTGGAGGCATCCCTGCGCCGTTTCGCCCACTATGACTACTGGGACAACAAGGTGCGCCGCTCGATTTTGGTGGATTCCCGGGCCGACATCCTGACCTACGGCATGGGGGAGAAGATCCTGCTTCGGATCGCCGAGCTGCTGGCCAAGGGAGTCCCGGTAAAGAAGATCCGGGATGTGCGGGGGACGGTTTACCTCTGCTCCCCCGAGGATAAGCTGCACTATCCCGTGGCGGGAGAGTTCGATTACAACGTGCTGAAAACCGACAAGCGTGCCTATGCCGAGGCCTTTGGGGTGCAGTACCGGAACCAGGATGCCATCGGCGGGCAGGCCATTGTGGAACGGTACGACGCCAAGCTGCTGGTGCAGAATCCCCCCATGCCTCCCCTTGAGCGGGAGGAGCTGGATCGGGTCTATGCGCTGCCCTATATGCGCACCTACCATCCGTCCTACGAGGCGGCAGGGGGCGTGCCTGCCATTGAAGAGGTGCGCTTCTCCATCACCCATAACCGGGGCTGCTTCGGGGCCTGCAATTTCTGCGCCCTGGCCTTCCATCAGGGACGGACAGTGCGTTCCCGTTCCATTGAGAGCGTGGTGGAGGAAGCAAAGAAGATCACTGCCATGCCCGATTTCAAGGGCTACATTCACGATATCGGCGGCCCCACCGCCAATTTCCGCTATCCCGCCTGCAAAAAGCAGCTCACCGACGGGGTCTGTGCCGGCCGCAAATGCCTGGCCCCCAAGCCCTGTCCCAACCTTGAGGTGGATCACAGCGAGTACATCAATCTCATTGAGCAGGTGGAGGCGCTGCCCCGGGTGAAGCGGGTCTTCATCCGCTCGGGCATTCGCTTCGACTATCTGCTGGCCGACAAATCCGATGCCTTCTTCCGCAAGCTGGTGCGGGACAACGTGTCGGGGCAGCTGAAGGTGGCCCCCGAGCATTGCTCGGCGGATGTTCTGCGGTGCATGGGCAAGCCCGATTATTCGGTTTATTCCCGCTTCCGCGAGAAATATTTCGCCCTCTGTGATGCGGTGGGCAAGGAGCAGTACCTGGTGCCCTATCTCATGTCCAGCCATCCCGGCTCGACCCTGAACGATGCGGTTGAATTGGCGCTTTGTCTCAAGCGTGAGGGCTACGCCCCCGAGCAGGTGCAGGATTTCTATCCCACCCCCGGGACGGCTTCCACCGTTATGTACTACACCGGCATCAATCCGCTGACGGGGAAGGAGGTCTACGTGGCCACCGACTACCACGAGAAGCAGCTGCAGCGGGCTCTGTTGCAGTATAACCGCCCTCAGTCGGCAGATCTGGTGCGTGAGGCGCTGATGCTCTGCGGCAGAGAGGATCTCATCGGTCACGGCAAGCACTGCCTGGTGAAGCCGGCGGGCAAGCCTGCAGCCGGGCGAGGGGAGGCTCCCCGCGGCCCTAAGGCTGACGGACGGGGCAAGGCCCGGGACGGCGGCAGAAAGCCGAAGGAAGCGGCAGCCGGGGCAAAGAACCGTCGGGACAACGCGTCCGCCAAGGGAAAAGATGCCCGCAAGCCCGCCCGCAGCCCTGCATCCGGGAGCAAACCGGGACGGGGAAGGAAGAAAAAGTAAGCCGATGGAGGGAAAAAACGAAAAAAATTCATCATTCTGTAAACTTTTTTTCGGAAATCCCTTGCATCGGGGCGAAAGTTGTGCTATACTATCATTGTCATAGTATGGATAAAGTAGAAGAGTGGGTTGACAGACCCACTCTTCCTTGTTTGAAACGACATTTTTTATTGCATTCGGGGAAGGAGTGAAGCGAAGATTTGAAGAAATCCACGAAAAATATTGCCTCAACGGTGCGTGAGCTCATCGCCCCCACGGCGGAGTCGCTGGGCCTCATCCTCTGGGACGTGGAGTACGTCAAGGAAGGCACCGAGTGGTACCTGCGTGTGACCATTGACACCGAAGAGGGCGTGACCATCGAGGACTGCGAAAAAATGCACCGTGCCATCGATCCACTGCTGGACGAGGCCGATCCCATTGAGAACAGCTATCACCTGGAGGTCTGCTCCCCCGGCCTTGAGCGGGAGCTGAAGACCGATTTCCATTTTGCCGCCTGTGTGGGTGAGCCGGTAGAGGTTCGCCTCTTTGCCCCCATGGACGGAAGCAAGAGCTTCTGCGGCATTCTCGCCCCCATCGAAGACGACTGCATCCGCATCGAAGACGAGGACGGAATCCGCGCCTTCCCCCGCGCCGCGGTGGCCCGGGTGCAGACCCTCTTTGATTTTGACGGAGTTGAGGACTGAGAACACGGATGATTCGGTGGCTTGCGGTACTGACCGCCGCCATCCTGCTGGCAGGCTGTTCCTTCAGTATTGATGAAATCTCCATCGGTAACCGCCGGGTGATCCGCGCGGAAGGTGAGGATGTGCAGGAGATTGATCTGCTGCTCTACGCCGAGCAGGCGGGAGATCACACCCTTTCCATCGAGGGGATTCATTTCGTCAGCGGTGGCATTGAGCTGACCATCGATCCTGCGCTGGAGGACAACATCACCATGTCCGCTCCCCAGGCGGTGATGGATACCGTCAAGGTGAAAATCGACCACGAAAACGGTGTGATCGCCATTTCCGGCAACGAAAAGCTCAGCTTTTCCGAGGCCGAGCTGGAGATTACCGTGGGCGTCCCGGTGAAATCCCTGTCGGTGGAGGGCGGCGTTGAAGTGGATGCCGTTCTGCCCGAGGTGAAGGATTTTTCGCTGGACGTGGCCGGTGCCGTGGACGGCGAGATCCGTTTCGGCAGCCTTGAGGCGCTTGATGTAGAAATTGATGGGGCAGGGAGCCTGGAGCTCTCGGGCAGCTGTGCCAAAGCCGAGGTCACGGTAAACGGAGCCGGCAGCATTGATGCCGAGACGCTGATCTGCACCGATGCCGAAGTGACCATCAATGGCGCCGGCAGCTGTCAGATTCATGTGACCGATACCCTGGATGCCGAGGTGAACGGGGTGGGATCGGTCCGCTACTTCGGTAAGACCCAAACGGTGAATCGCGCTGTGGACGGTCTGGGCACCGTCAGCGAGGGCTGACCGCATCTTTATCTGAAGAACATTGACTCATTCACATATATGTAAGTAAAACCGAAAGGAAAACAATCATGAACAAGGAGTTATTCGCCGCACTTGATCTGCTGGAAAAGGAAAAGGGCATTCCGAAGGAATATATGCTCGAGAAGATCGAGGCCGCACTGCTTGCCGCCTACAAAAAGGAGCAGGGCAACAACACCAACGTGCGTATCGTTCTCGATCCTGTCAAGGAGGATATGCGGGTGTTCCAGCAGCGCACCGTGGTGGAGGAGGTTGAGAACCCCGTCACCGAAATTTCCCTTGAAGACGCACAGAAGCTCTCCCGCCGCCACACCCTGGGCGGTATCGTGGAGACCGAGCTGAAGACCAAGAACTTCCGCCGCCTCTCGGCCACCAATGCCAAGCAGGTGATCATCCAGGCCATTCGCGAGAAGGAGCGCAGCCTGGCCATCGAGGTCTATGAGAGCAAGCGCGAGGAGATCATCACCGCCACTGTGCTCAAGATCGACGATTCCGACGGCGCAGTGGTTCTGGCCACCGGCACCTCCAACGCCGTTCTCCAGAAGAGCGAGCAGATCCCCGGGGAGGTCTTCCATATCGACGAGAAGGTGAAGGTCTTCATCTCCGAGGTGCTCAAGAACAAGGAGCGCGGTCCCCTGGTTACCCTGTCCCGTGCACATTCCGGCCTGGTCAAGCGACTGTTTGAGCTGGAGATTCCCGAGATCCAGGACGGCATCGTTCTGGTGAAGGCGGTTGCCCGTGAGGCGGGCTCCCGCACCAAGATTGCTGTCATGAGCCGCGATCCCGACGTGGATCCCGTGGGCGCCTGCATCGGTAACCACGGTACGCGTATCGCCAGCATCATTGAGGAGCTCCGCGGCGAGAAGATCGATATCGTCAAGTACAGCGACTCCCTGGAGGAGTTTGTGGCCGCCGCCCTTGCTCCCGCCGAGGTTCGCTCGGTCACCATGGACGGCGAGCGTTCCTGCCGGGTCATTGTGGCACCCGATCAGCTCTCCCTTGCCATCGGTAAGGTGGGACAGAACGCCCGTCTTGCCGCCCATCTGACCGGCTGCAAGATCGATATCAAGGCAGAGTAAACCCTGAGCAAAAAAGTAAGGAGGCGAAGACCGTGAACGATCAGCCGAAGAAAATACGCAAGATCCCCGAGCGGCAGTGCATGGGCTGCAACGAGAAGAAGCCCAAGCCCGATCTGCTCCGTGTGGTGCGTGCCCCCGACGGAAGTGTTTCCCTGGATTTCACCGGGAAGAAGTCGGGCCGCGGCGCGTATATCTGCCGTGACGTGCGGTGCCTGCAGAAGGCGGTCAAAACCCGCCGGCTGGCCCGCAGTCTTGCGTGCGAGATCCCTGACGAAGTGTTCGCCGCCATGGAGGAGGAATTACGCCAACATGCCGAAAACTGACCGACCTGCGGATGTGGGAAGGCTGCTTGGGGCGCTTGGCCTGTGCGCCCGTGCGGGGCGTTTGATCTATGGAGTTCCCATGATCTGCGACGCACTGCGGGCGGGACGGAGCGGAAAGATCCCGCTGTTGGTGCTGGAAGCCGCCGACACCTCCCCCAACACCCATAAACGCATTACTGATCGCTGTGCCTACTACGCGGCTGAGACAGTCCGCCTCCCGGTGGAGGGAGCCGAACTGGCCCACGCCGTCGGCCACACAGGCGTGTTGGCCGCTGTGGGCGTGACCGATCCGAACCTGGTTCGGGCGGTACGCGCCGCACTCCCCGCGCAGCCCGTGAACAAGCCCCCCGACAGTACGGCGGGATGACAGAACTATCCGATCAACCGAATCATCGGCACTCCCGCCCGCCGCACCGCGGGCTGACATCGCAAGAAAGGAAGCCTTTGCCCGGCAAAGGCATGGTGATAATTTTATGGCACAAAATGCACAATATCGCGTCAACCAGTTTGCAAAGGACCTCAACATAAAGAGTAAGGCCATCATCGATCTGCTCGCCGAGCAGAAGATCGAGGTCAAGACCCAGACCACCCTGGAGGGGAACGATTTCAACATCATGCTGGATGGTTTGACCCGTCAGCATCAGATCGAGGGCATCGACGACTACCTCTCGGGTAAGACTACCATTCACTCTACCTTCGCGGCACAGAACGCCGAGGCAAGAGCGAAGGCCGCTGCAGAAGCTAAGGCTGCCGCTGAGGCAAAGGCTGCTGCTGAAGCAAAGGCTGCTGCTGAAGCTAAGGCTGCTGCAGAAGCTAAGGCTGCCGCAGAAGCTAAGGCTGCCGCAGAAGCTAAGGCTGCTGCTGAGGCTAAGGCAGCTGCTGAGGCTAAGGCTGCCGCTGAAGCCAAGGCCGCTGCTGCGCGTGCTCAGGCACAGCAGCCCCGTCCCCAGGGCGACCGTCCTCAGCAGGGCGGGTTCAACCGTCCCCAGGGCGACAGACCCCAGCAGGGCGGGTTCAACCGTCCCCAGGGCGACCGTCCTCAGCAGGGCGGGTTCAACCGTCCCCAGGGCGACAGACCCCAGCAGGGCGGG
>JAFTUB010000024.1 GCA_017466495.1 Clostridia bacterium | reverse complement strand
TCCCTCGAGGAGAAGCCCGCTCCCGACACCGCAGCTCCCGGCACCATCGCCTGCAAGTTCTGGGGTCTGGGCGGCGACGGTACCGTCGGTGCAAACAAGAACTCCATCAAGATCATCGGTGACCACACCGATAAGTATATCCAGGCTTACTTCCAGGACGACTCCAAGTAGACCTCGGGTATCACCATTTCCCACCTGCGCTGCGGCGACAGCCCCATCAAGAGCCCCTACTACATCAACAAGGCGAACTTCGTTGCCTGCCACAACTCTTCTTACCTCAAGAAGTACGACATGGTCAGCGACATCAAGCCCGGCGGTACCTTCCTGCTTGACTGCGCATGGTCCGCTGAGGAGCTGGATGCCAACCTGCCCGCAAAGGTAAAGGCTTACATCGCAGCGAATGACATCAAGTTCTACACCATCGACGCTACCACCATCGCCACCAAGCAGATCGGTAACGCAAAGGTTAAGAACACCGTTCTCCAGTCCGCATTCTTCTCTCTGGCCAACATCCTGCCCAAGGACGAGGCAATCGAGTACATGAAGAAGGCTGCTTACAAGTCCTACATCAAGACGGGCCAGACAATCGTTGACCTCAACTACGCTGCAATTGATGCAGATGCTGATGCCTACGTGGAGATCAATGTTCCCGAGGCTTGGAAGAACTGCGCACCCGATGCACCCAAGGCTGCTTTCGAGAGCAAGCGCGCAGACCTCCAGGAGTTCGTCAACAAGGTTGTTGCTCCTGTGAACGCAATGGCCGGTGACAGCCTGCCTGTATCTGCCTTCAACGAGTACGTTGACGGTACCTTCCCCCAGGGCTCTACCGCTTCCGAGAAGCGCGGCGTTGCTGTTTACGTTCCTACCTGGCATGCTGAAAACTGCATCCAGTGTAACCAGTGCGCATTTGTATGTCCTCACGCGGCTATCCGCCCCTTCGCTATGACCGAGGACGAGGCTGCTGCAGCTCCTGCCGCAACCAAGTTTACCGCTAAGCCCGTGATCAAGACCAACTACAAGTTCACCATGGCAATCTCTCCCGCTGACTGTATGGGTTGTACTCTCTGCGTCAAGGCTTGCCCTGTTACCGCTAAGGCGATCAAGGACGGCACTGACAAGAAGGCTCTTGAGATGGTTCTCGCTCCCACGCAGGCTGACCAGCAGGCGCCTTGGGACTACGCTGTTGCCAACGTCTCCGAGAAGCCCGAGCTCATCAACACCACCGTTAGGGGCTCCCAGTTCAAGCAGCCCCTGCTTGAGTTCTCGGGCTCCTGCGCAGGTTGTGCTGAGACCTCCTACGCTCGCCTGATCACCCAGCTCTTCGGTGAGACCATGTACATCTCCAACGCTACCGGCTGTTCCTCCATCTGGGGCGGCTCGGCACCTGCTACTCCCTACACCGTAAACAAGGAATCCGGCCGCGGTCCCGCATGGGCGAACTCCCTCTTCGAGGACAACGCTGAGCACGGTCTCGGTATCCACCTGGGTCAGAAGACCATCCGCGAGAAGCTGATCCGCAAGGTTGAAGAGATGATGGCTTCCGAGAAGGCTTCCGACGCCTTCAAGGCAGCCGCTCAGGCTTACCTGGATACCAAGGACAGCTCCAAGGCTAACGTTGAGCCCACCAAGGCCCTGATCGCCGAGCTGGAGAAGGCTGCAGCCGAGGGCTGCCCCACCGCTCCCGCTATCCTGGCTGAGAAGGATTACCTGGGCAAGAAGTCTACCTGGATCTTCGGCGGCGACGGCTGGGCATATGACATCGGCTTCGGCGGTCTGGACCACGTCATCGCATCCGGCGAGGATGTAAACATCATGGTCTTCGACACTGAGGTTTACTCCAACACCGGCGGACAGGCCTCCAAGGCTTCCAACATCGGTCAGGTGGCACAGTTTGCTGCTGCCGGTAAGGCCATCGGCAAGAAGAACCTGGCTGAGATCGCCATGTCCTACGGCTACGTTTACGTGGCACAGGTTGCAATGGGCGCAGATATGAACCAGCTGCTCAAGGCTCTGACCGAGGCAGAGGCATATCCCGGACCTTCCATCATCATCGGCTACGCACCCTGCGAGATGCACGGTATCAAGGGCACCATGCAGAACTGCCAGCTCGAGATGAAGCGTGCCGTTGAGGCAGGCTACTGGCAGATGTTCCGTTACAATCCTGCAGCCAAGGCAGAGGGCAAGAACCCCCTGACCATTGACTCCAAGGAGCCCACCGCAAGCTACATCGACTTCATCAAGTCGGAGAACCGTTACAGCCGTCTGATGCAGCAGTTCCCGGATCGTGCAGAAGTTCTCTTCGCCGAGGCCGAGAAGAATGCAAAGGCCAAGTACGAGCGTCTCTGCAAGATGGGCAAGCTCTACGAATAATTTGCTGATTTAAGCGAAACCCGAGAGGGGGAAGGAAGCCTTTTGAAAAAGGCTCCCTTCCCCCTCTTGATTTTGCCTGCGGCAAAATCAATTCACCCCCATTCCGCGAAAACTTCCGGCAAGGGAGTTTGATGTAGGCGACAGGAAAATGTAAGAAATTTGTCTGGGGTTTGTTATTGTGCGCGGAGAAGAGATGTGGTATACTGGGGGCATGACAGGGAGGTGTTGGAATGAAGAAAAGATGTTTGGTCGGTTTGCTTTTGGTATTGGCGGTTTTGCTATGTGCCTGTGGGAGCACCTTTGGGGTGAAGCGCAGCATTGGAGAGAGTGAGCGTTACTCTGTCCGTGAGATCAGTGGGGCGATGGATGCGGTTGAATCGCATTTCCGGCGGCATTTTGACGGTTGTACGCTGATTGAGCTGTGTTATGATGAGGCTTTCTCTGACAAGCACGGTGAGGGGTATGCGGAGAGATACAAGGCCGCTGATGTGATTGTGCTTACCTCCAGCTTTTCGGTGGACGCCAGCGGTGGGGATGGGAGTCTCAATCCCAATTATACCTATACACGGTGGCAATGGATTCTGACGCGGTCGAAAATCGGTGGCTGGACCCTGCGAGATTGGGGTTATTGATTGAAAACAGAAAAAACATCCCCCGCGCACTTGTCAAGCGCGGGGGATTGTGTTATAATAAATAAGATAACTGATCCAACGGTGAAAGGAAACCGATATGAACATTTGGCATGATATGAATCCGGTGCAGATCACGCCCCCCGATTTTGTGGCGGTGATCGAGATTTCCAAGGGGAGCCGCTGCAAGTATGAGCTGGACAAGGACACGGGTATGCTCCGTCTTGACCGCGTACTGTATACCGCGACCCACTATCCGGCGAACTACGGGTTTATTCCCCGCACCTTCGCCGATGACCTGGACCCTTTGGATGTGCTGGTCATTTGTTCCGAGACCATTCAGCCCATGACCCTGGTGCGCTGCTATCCCATTGGGGTGCTCCGCATGATCGACGACGGGCATATTGACGATAAGATTATTGCAGTGCCTCATTCTGACCCGCTGTATAATCATTACCGGGATATTGATGAGCTGCCTTCCCATCTGTTTGACGAGATGCAGCATTTCTTCCGGGTGTACAAGGAGCTGGAAAACAAGTCCACTGCGGTGGAGTCCATGTATGACCGCGCCCGGGCCGAGCAGATCATCACCGAGGCCATCGACAGCTACAATAAGACTTATGTAAAGAACTGACCGATCCGGTTGGTGAAGTGAGGAGGGATCCCATGCTGCTGGCATTCAATATAGGAAACACGAGCATTTCCTTCGGGGCGCTGGACGAGAATGGCCTGCGCTTCCGTGGGGATATTGCGGCGCATCCTGTGCGGACGGCGGATGAATATGCCGTTCTGCTGGCGCAGATCTTTGCTCTGCATGAATTTGACCCGGTGAAGATCACCGATGTGATCATTGCGTCAGTGGTGCCCTCTTTGCTGGATGCGGTGCGGGCGGCGGTGACGCGGTTTACTGCGGTCAAGCCGGCGGTAGTCGGCCCCGGAATGCGCACCGGTCTGCAGATCCGCATTGATACCCCCACTCAGCTGGGTGCCGATCTGGTGGTGCTGGCGGCGGGGGCGAAGAAGTATGTTCGTTCCGGTGCGGCGGTGATCGCCTACCTGGAAACGGCCACGACCCTGACGGTGATTGATGCCGACGGTGCCATTTGCGGCGTGGTGATTCTCCCCGGCGTGGCCAGTGCCGCGGCGGCCTTGGAGCGGGACACCGCTCAGCTGCCTCAGATTTTGCTTACCCCGCCCCGCAAGGTGATCGGGAAGAACACCTCCGACTCCATTCGCTCCGGGATTCTGTGGGGAGCCGCCGCCCAGCTGGACGGTTTGGTGGAGCGGATTGCCGAGGAGCTGGAGATTCCGGTGGGGGAGATCTCCCTGCTGGCGGCCGGCCGCTATGCCGATCGGGTGACACCCCTCTGCCGCCACCGCTTTGCCCGCCATCCCGATCTGCTGTTTACGGGTTTGAGCGAGCTGCATCAGCTGAACCGGCGGAGCTGAGCCTGCCTGCCCTTCATCCGGCACGGCCGGAGTGGGAGCAATATTTCTGCCTGTCCCGGGCATTGCCCGTGAAGGTGCGCCGTACCTTGGCGCAAATATAAAATTTGCGTTGCATCCGAGGAAGTCGGAGCGACAGCAAGGAGGATTTATGAAAAACGGAAGAATCAAACGAATGGTGGGCATGGCATTTCTGATCGCCATGATCATCGTGCTGCAGCTGATCGGCGGGATCATTCCCCCCATCGGCGGCGTGTCGATCTCGCTGGTGCTGATTCCCATTGTGGTGGGCGCGGCGGTGTTCGGGCCGTCGGGTGGCGCCATCCTGGGGGCGGCCTTTGGCGTAATTGTGTACATCGCCTGTGTTAACGGTACCGATCCCGGTGGTGCCATGGTTTTCCAGGCAAACCCCTGGCTTTGCTTTATCGTTGTGCTGGGCAAGGGCATTTTGGCCGGTGCGCTCTCTGGGCTGGTTTATCGGCTGCTGAAGGCGCGGAATGTCAACGGTTACTTAGCTATGCTTATGGCGGCCATTGTCTGCCCTGTGGTCAATACCGGTGTTTTTCTCGCCTGCATGGCCATGTTCTACGGTGATGTGCTCACGGCCTGGGCAAACGGCTCTCCTGTGCTGACCTATGTGCTTTCTTCCCTCGTTTTGCTCAACTTTGTCCCCGAGCTTGTGCTGAATGTAATCTTCAGTCCTGCCGGTGAGCGGATCGTTAAAGAAGTCAAGTAATCAACAAAAAGGATGCCTTCCATCGGAAGGCATCCTTTTTCTATATGATTCGGATCAATCTTTATTCTGCGGCTTGCGGCGGTGCTTCTTCACCACCGACACAATGATCACCACAGCTGCGGCAAAGATCACGGCCAGTACGATCAGGGTGGGCAGGGCATAGACAAAGCCCACGGCAAAGTCCTTGCAGTTGTCCACAAAGTCGGCCCAGCTTTCCTGCAGAGCGATGCTCATGCGCTCGCCGAAGGTCTGAGGGGCCTCAATGACCTGGGTGTACTCCAGTACCTCGTCCAGATTCAGATGGACGGTGGAATAGGCAACCTGGCTGTCATAGCGGCGTAGGGTGCCGGTGTAGGACTCGATCTGATAGCGCACCTCCGAGAGGCGGGACTCCAGGGTGATGAGGTATTCCAGCTCGGTGGCCTTCTCCAGCATGGCCAGCAGACGTTCCTCCTCGGTCTTGAGGGTGGCGAGGCGGGTGTCCACATCAAAATACCGGTCGGTGATGTCGCTGATACCGGTGTTCTCGCTGACCACATTGATCTCCCCGTCCATGCCCGCACGGAAAGCGTCAAGCTGCTCAGCAGGAATGCGCAGGGTGTAGGAAGCCGAGCGTGCGATCACCGCAGAGGAATAACGGATGCTGCCTCCGGAGCGAGAGGAGGCTTCAATGTAGCCCCCAAGCTGTGTACAAAGCGCTTCGATGGCGGCGGTAGCCGCATCGAAAGCTTTGGTTTCGGCCGAAATCCGCATGGTCTTGACGATTTTGCGCTGGCTGAGGGGATCGGCAGTCCCGCCGGTGCTCTCCTCGGGCTTGACGGGAGCGTTCATGGCCCCGTCGCTGATGGCGGGGGAGCTGGTAACAAAGGACTCGGATTCCGTCTTCAGGTTGTAGTCGAAGTCGGCGCTGTTGCTGTAGTAGCGGTCGTCGCCTGCCATGCTGTCCATGGGGGCCTTTGATGCGCCGCAGGCAGTGCAGGAAATGAGCAGGGCTGCCAGCAGACAAAGGGTGCGGATGATACGGGTGCGTTTCATGGGAGCCTCCTTTGAACATGGGCCGTGAGTGATCGGCCTGAGATCCGACACGGGTCGGTGAACTGTTCCGGGGGCGCGGAACTTACCCCCGGATCACAGCAATTCCTGCATCAAAGCTTTGCCAGCGCGGCTTCAACGCCTGCCAGCGTGTCACGGTACTTTTCCAGCTTGTTGCGTTCACCCTCCACCACAGCGGCGGGAGCCTTTGCCACAAAGCCCTGGTTGGAGAGCTTGCCTTCAAGACGCTTGATTTCGCCGATGATGCGCTCCTTCTCGGCGCCCAGGCGCTTGCGTTCGGCATCCAGATCGATGATATCGGCAAGGGGCAGATAAATACTTGCCGAGTCGGTGACCAGCTGAACACAGGCATCGGGGGCGGGGAAGTTGTCGGCATCAGCGGCAACGGTAACCTCGGAGGCCGAGGCGAGGCGGCTGAAGAATACGGCCGTCTTCTCGTTGAAGCTGTCGTGGTAGGCGGTGGCGATGAACACCTTTGCGCGGCGGGAAGGAGGAACATTCATCTCGTTGCGGCGGGTACGGATGGCACGGATGGCGGCAATGACACGCTCCATCTTAGCGGCCTCATCCTCGTAGTTGAAGACATCGTCATAGACCGGGTAGTCGCTGATCATGATGCTCTCATCGGCATGGGGCAGGGAGAGGTAGATCTCCTCGGTGATGAAGGGCATGAAGGGATGCAGCAGTTTCAGGGTCTGGGTCAGCACATAAGCGATAACCTTCTGTGCCGTGATGTTTTCGGGGGTGTCCTTTGCGTTCAGGCGAACCTTGGCAAGCTCGATATACCAGTCGCAGAAGATATCCCAGATGAAGTCGTAGAGGGTGGAGAGTGCCACACCTACCTCGTACTTGTTCAGGGCAGAGGTAACGGTGGCCACAGTTGCGTTGAGTCGGGTCAGAATCCACTTATCCTCGAGGGCAAGGTCGGCGGGGTCGGGCAGAGTAACCTCGTCGATGGTGAGATTCATGCGGACAAAGCGGGATGCATTCCAGAGCTTGTTTGCGAAGTTGCGGGCGGCCTCAATCTTTTCGTCGGAGAAGCGCATATCGTTTCCGGGGGAGTTACCGGTGGCCAGGGCAAAGCGCAGGGCGTCTGCGCCGTACTGGTCGATGATCTCCAGCGGGTCAATACCGTTCCCCAGCGACTTGGACATCTTCCGTCCCTGGGCGTCGCGAACAAGTCCATGTATAAAGACGTGAGAAAACGGTTTTTGTTCCATAAATTCCAGGCCGGAGAAAATCATTCTTGAAACCCAGAAGGTGATGATGTCGTAACCGGTGACCAGGACGCTGGTGGGATAGTATTTTTTCAGCTCCTCGGTGCTGTCGGGCCAGCCCAGGGTGGAGAAGGGCCACAGGGCAGAGGAGAACCAGGTATCCAGGACATCCTCCTCCTGGCGGACAGGTGCGCCGCACTTGGGGCAGACGGTGATGTCGGTCTTGGAGACGGTCATCTCGCCGCAGGAGTCGCAGTAGAAGGCAGGGATGCGGTGGCCCCACCAGAGCTGACGGGAGATACACCAGTCAAGGATGTTGTTCATCCAGTTGAAGTAATTCTTGGAGAAACGGTCGGGAACGAAGCTGATGGAGCCGTCCTCCACGGCCTTGATGGCGGGCTCGGCCAGGGGCTTCATCTTGACGAACCACTGATCGGAGGTCAGAGGCTCCACGGTGGTGCCGCAGCGGTAGCAGGTGCCTACGTTGTGATCGTGGGGCTCGGTCTTGATGAGGTAACCTTCGGCCTCCAGGTCAGCAACCAGTGCCTTGCGGCACGCGTAGCGATCCATGCCCTCATACTTGCCGGCGTAGGCGTTCATGGTGGCATCGTCGTTCATGACCTTGATCTGCTCCAGGTTGTGGCGCTGGCCCACCAGGAAGTCGTTGGGGTCGTGGGCGGGAGTGATCTTCACGCAGCCGGTACCGAAGCCGATCTCTACATAGTCATCAGCGATGACGGGAATCTCGCGGCCGACAATGGGGAGGATCAAGGTCTTGCCGATGAGGTGCTTCATGTCCTCGTCCTCGGGGTTGACAGCCACGGCGGTGTCGCCGAACATGGTCTCGGGACGGGTGGTGGCAACGGTCACATAGCCGTCCTCGCCCTTGATGGGGTATTTGATGTGCCAGAATGCGCCTGCCTGGTCCTTGTACTCTACCTCAGCATCCGAGAGGGCGGTGAGACAGTGGGGGCACCAGTTGATGATGCGGTGACCGCGGTAGATCAGCCCCTTCTCATAGAGGTTGACAAAGACCTCGCGGACGGCGCGGGAGCAGCCCTCGTCCATGGTGAAGCGCTCGCGGGACCAGTCGCAGGAAGAGCCCAGCTTCTTGAGCTGGCTGATGATGCGGTTGCCGTACTGGTGTTTCCAGTCCCAAACCCGCTCAAGGAACTTCTCACGGCCCAGGTCGTAGCGGGTAATGCCCTCGGTCTTGCGGAGGTGTTCCTCTACCTTGATCTGGGTAGCGATGCCGGCGTGGTCGGTGCCGGGGACCCACAAGGTGTTGAAGCCCTGCATTCTCTTGTAGCGGACCAGGATGTCCTGCAGCGTTTCGTCCAGGGCGTGGCCCATGTGAAGCTGGCCGGTCACGTTCGGGGGAGGGATAACCATGGAAAATGCGGGGCGGTTATCGGTGGGATCGGGGGTAAAGTAGCCCTTCTCACACCAGTTGGCGTAAATTCGGTCTTCAAATTCCGCCGGGCTGTAGGTTTTCGGCAGTTCGTGTGTCATTGGTATTCTCCTTCAATATATTGATATCTTGATTTTTATCAAAAAAGCTCCCCGCCCGGAGCGGATGCTCAGGGCGCGGGAGCGCGGTACCACCTGAATTCGTGCTGCCACAAGGGCAGCTACGCACTTTGTCGGGACGAAACATCCCTT
>JAFTUB010000023.1 GCA_017466495.1 Clostridia bacterium | reverse complement strand
TATTATCCCATCTGATCTTCCCTCTATTTGATGGCATCCATTTCTTATATGTTTGATATCTATCGAAGCGACTCTCCCCATGCCAAAAATATTGCCGATCTTCTGTTGTATATGCTTTTCTTTCCCACCGTCATCATCGGCCCCATCATCAAATACAAGGATTTTGGCGGAATGCTGGAGGAGATCGATGTGTCGTTGGAGAATTTCAGCCGTGGCATCGGTCGGTTTATGGCCGGCTTTTTCAAGCGGATCGCGCTGTCTGCGGTAATGGGATACACCCTGACGCAGTTTGCGGCCGACACCCAACAGACCTTTGGCCTTTGGGCCGCACTGATCTGCGCCTCACTTTTGGTGGGGGAGATTCTCTTTGCGTTGGCCGGCTATTACGATATGGCCTGTGGGCTGATGCTGATGTTCGGGATCAAACCTCCTGCCGTTGACAGCATCCGGGGGATGTCGCTGCGCAGACTCAGCTATAGCTTCTACAGCTGGTGCAACGACTATTTGCTGCATCCCATTCTCCGTCTGCGGCACCTGCCAAGAGGGCTGCGATATGCTGCGGCTTCAGCCGTGCTTTGCTTTGCCTCGGTTGTCTGGTTTAAAACCCGGTGGTATCTGCTTCCCTTTGCCATTCCGCCTTTAGTGGGGCGTCTCTTACTTTGCACGGTACCGCGTTTGCGTGGGCGCAAGCTTTGGGCCATTGGCTGGGTGCGATGGCTTTCCCGGGGACTGGTCTTTTTGCTGATGATGCTATTTTTTGCGTTCCTGCCCATGGAGAGTTCCGCGGAAATTGTTGCTATGTTCGGTTCGCTGAGTACGGTTGGATTTACTGTTTTTCCGCAGACCGTGCTCCTGGGGCTTTCTGCCCTGAAGTATCTGCCTGTTGGTGTGATCGGACTTCTGTGCCTGCAGCCTTTGCACCGTAGTCGCGGGCCGAAGGCAATCTTCCTTCAGATTCCCGCGATGCTGATCGCCATGGCCTGCTTTGCTTTTGCGATTGTCCACTTGATGCCGCAGTTTCCCGACTGCGCTGTTTCGGTTCTTCCGTACCTTGTTCTGTAATCCTTCGGTCTGCCGAAGAGAAAGGAGGCTGTGATGGAAAATTCCCGTACGGTTCAGATTTTCATTACCGTGATCTTTTTGGGCATTATTCTCAGCTGCACCGTTTTTTTTGGCATTCCTGCGCTGATCTCTTCCCCGAACAGCCACGCGGAAATGCCCTATCACGCCGATATCCCTCTGCCCGAAAATCTCACCGCCTTTGACCGACGGTTTTACCTGGATGCCCAGCTGCAGGAGAATATTACTCGCCTGGACTATCACCTCTTTTCCCGCCTCCCATCGGACGAAGTACTGGTGGGCAGGGAAGACTTCCTCTTCCCCCTGGGGGATGCGGACTACGATTACCTTGCGGATTTTTCGGGGCTTTCTGCCTATGATGAAGAAACTTTGGTTCGCCTGGCAAAGTCCATTGAAAAGCGGCGGATCGCCTATGCCAATGCCGGGGCAGAATACCTGCTGGCGGTGATTCCCAACAGCCAAACGGTATACAGTGAGTATCTGCCCGCGGATCTGTCCCGCGCCGATGGTGAGAGCCGGCTGGAGCAGCTGAGTGCATATCTGACGCAGCATGGTGAGACGGCGTTTCTGGATCTTACCCCTGCTTTGATTGCCGGAAAAGAGAGCGGTCACCTGTATAACAATACCGAAAATTCGGTGAACGCGCTGGGGGCAGATGCAATATATCGTGCTGTCCTGGCGGCGATGGCTGAACGGACAGGCCGGGAATTTACCCCTATTGCCCGGGATGAGATCAATATTTTCACCCGCTACACCGACGGGAAGGCCCTGGCAAGGCAGGCGAATATCGCCGACATTGTGCGCAACCGAACCATTTCCCTCAATAGCGGCACCGAGCTGAAATACGGAATTATTGAGCGGATTGCGGGGATGGAGATTACCTATACCAAGGTGGAATACAAGAATGAGATCCCCAGCCGCCCCGGTATCCTGCTGGAATTTTCCGACGAATGGGATAAGATCCAGCTGATGCCCTTTTTCTCCAATACCTTCGGCGTTGCTGCTTATAAAACCTCACCTGCTTTCAGCCTCTATGCGGTGGACTATGTCAAGCCCAATCTTGTGGTGCAGTTCATTCACGAATATGAGCTGGCAGAGCTTGCCGATGAGCAGATCATGCTTTCCTATAACGCAGGTCTGAAGGAGGGGGAGGATCCCTTCGTGACGGCGGCTCCCCTTGTGCTGGGCACGGCGCAGAGCGGGGAGGATCGGATTTGTATTGTGGGCAGCTGTGAGGAGGGGGCAAAAATTATCCTCTCCGGCGAGGGGATTGTCCCCGACCGGGTTACCGCTCGTGCGGGCCGGTTTATGATCGAGGCTGTACTGACACAAGTTGGGACTGTGACAGCGGATTTGAAGGCGGTTGCGGAGGGGAAGGCGGAGAGTGTCGAAACACGGATAGAGCTTAAAACCGGCGCATTCTCCGGTACTCCTCGTGTGACCGTGGGCGAAAATTCCATGCTTTTCCGTGTGCAGCCGGATGCTCGGATGGAGCGTTATTCCGGTGCGCAGCTTTCCCGTATTGTCAACCGCTATATGCGGGAGATCGATCGCTTCCGGAGCCTGAGCGGAAAGAACACCGAGAGCGTTTATGTGTACATTCCCGATAAAAACACCGTCTACACCAACAAAGAAGAAAATGTACGCTTGATCCAGCTTAAGGAAGCGACGGTCAATGTTCCCCATGTATCGGTTTATGATGTGTCGAAAACGCTTCCTTTGGTTCGGCCGACCGATCGGCTGTATCTCCAGACCGGCTCCGGTCTGTCTCCCTTTGGTGCGCTGTCTGTATGCCGCCTGGTGATGAATGGACTGGCTGAACGGGATTCCCGCATTTCTCCCATTACCTATCAGAGCTATCGGTTTGAAAATACCGAGATTCCCGGAGGCGACCTTCTGGCGCTGCTTGGACTTTCCCCGGTTAGTATCACCGAGCAGATTACTAACCCCGTCCCCCGACAGGAGAATGTCTCACGAACCAACTGGAACGGCGAGGATGAAGGAGAGATCACCGATGCGGTGCTCTACACCAACACCAACCAAAGCCTTCCTGTGGCTGCGGTAAGACGGGACCTCCATGGAACTGCACTCCTGCCGTACTTGGCCGAGCATTTCTCACGGGTGTATGTCCTTGCCGAGGGAGAAACCGAATTCCCCGAAACATTTTTTGAAACAGTAAGACCCGACTACGTGTTTACGCTGTTCCACGAATATCACCTGCCTCTGAACTGATTTTTGTCAAAAAAATTCTGAAAAATTTTTTTCAAAAACCTATTGACAAATGAAAATGAGTCGTGTATAATTAATGTGCACCGAAAAGGTGCTAATTAAACACGGGAGGACATGCCGATGCGAATTACGCAGGAAGCGGATTATGCCTTGCGCATTGTCACATCGCTGGCGCGCTCGGGGACAGTATGCGGCGCGGCAGAACTCGCCGAGAACGAGGGTGTTCCCCCACGCTTTGCCCATAAAATTCTGCGTAAGCTGATGCAGGGCGGTATGATCAAGTCGCACGCCGGTGCAAAAGGGGGATATAGTCTGAGCACCCCGCCGGTACAGCTGACCATGCTGGACGTGATCGAGTTGATCGAAGGCCCTTTTGCGCTATCCAAGTGCGCGGATGAGGATTACGTTTGTTCTAAAAACGGACAGTGCAAAGCGGGATGTATCTACCATCAGATTTTCTGCCGTATCTCCTCGGAGATTGCGGAGAAAATGCAGCAATTGACCATTGCTGATATCATAGATTCCCATTTAACCCAAGAAGAAAAACTTAAAAAAATATAATTATTTTCAGGAGGATTTACACATGAAAAAGTTCAGATGCACCGTTTGCGGTTATATCCATGAGGGCGACAGCGCCCCCGAGCGTTGCCCTCAGTGCAAGGTTCCCGCCGAGAAGTTCGAGGAAGTCAAGGAAGGCAAGCTGGATTGGGCTGCTGAGCACGTTGTTGGCGTAGCTAAGGGTGCTCCCGAGGCAATCATCGAGGGTCTGAAGGCTAACTTCATGGGCGAGTGCACCGAGGTTGGTATGTACCTGGCTATGGGCCGCGTTGCCGCTCGCGAAGGCTATCCCGAGATCGCTCTCTACTGGGAGAAGGCAGCACTGGAAGAGGCTGAGCATGCAGCAAAGTTTGCTGAGCTGCTGGGTGAGGTTCTCACCGACTCCACCAAGAAGAACCTTGAGATGCGCGTTGAGGCCGAGAACGGCGCAACTGCAGGTAAGTTTGAGCTGGCTAAGATGGCCAAGGAACTCGGCCTGGACGCAATCCATGACACCGTCCACGAGATGGCTCGCGACGAAGCCCGCCACGGCAAGGCTTTCGAAGGCCTGCTTGCCAGATACTTCGGCTGATTAGCAGGATTCGGCTCAAAAGGAGTTCCCGATGAAAAATGTTGATGTTTACAAGCAATATTTTTCTGCCGAATGTACCTTTGGCGGCGTAGAACGGCGCGGAGTTGCTGTATGGCTGAACGCGGAAAGTGACAGCGGAATGATTCGCTATGAGATCGGTGTAACCTTTTTCCCACATCGTGATGATGAAGATTTTGCTGTAAGCTATGATGCCTGTGCGCTGAAGGAATTGCTTCGTACCAAGGGAAGACGCTCGAAAAAGCGTGACGAGCAGTGCCTGGCACAATTGCGTGCGGTGGCAGACGAAATATCCGTTGCTTTGAACGGCACGATCCATTGGGAAAAACCGCTCCGTGAAGCAGAGTACGGTTGCTGAAGTTGTATCATCACATGAAAAAACAAGGCGTTTTGCGATTATCGCAAAACGCCTTTTTCGTGAAATTTGATCAGTCTTCCGTATTTTGCCGGAGTTTCATCTTCTGCCAGCTGATATACCCATAAATATCATTGACCAAAAAAGCAGCAAAGCAAACCACCACCGAAACATATCTGATGTCGCAGACGCTTGCCATTACCCACAGGATAATCAAAATAATATCGTTTGCCGCATATGCCAGGGCGAAAAACGGACTCCGCCTGAATGTAAGATATACTGCAAGAAAACTTGTTGTTACCGATATTGTACTGGGTACAATATTTGCTGTTTCAAAGTGTTCCAGGATAAAATAGAACAGAACGGTAATGATTGCCGTCATTCCCCACATCAGCAAAACTTCTGTTTTCCAGATGGAGTTTACCTTCACTTCTGCCCGGTTGCCTCGGTAGGGATTTCTCAGCCACGAGATCAGCGCGAATATTGCCATGGGCATGGTCATCCCGAGATATGTTATCATTTCTCCGTAATAAGAAAACGAATACGAGATAATACCGTAAAGCAAACTGAAAATTACCATAAGGATCTGGCCGAATGGGTTTCCTTTGGCGTTGAAAATGAGCGATGTCACACCGACGAGTGAAGCCGAAAGCGTCAGATAGTTTTCTCTGTCGAAGAGACAAAACGATATCACAATGAGCGCTGCTGATGAGCACCATAAAGCAATTTCGGTTCTCGAAAAATATTTTTCTGCAGATTTGACTCCGGCCATGATGATCTCCTTCAAAAAAGCATTCGCATGCACATCTTCTAAGACCTAATGATGTGCAAACGAATGCTTTGAACATTCTCCTACTCGGTAGCAGTTTATCTGATATTTCTTGATTATTATACCACAAAAAGCGGGGAAAGGCAAGCGGAATTTGCGTCTTTTCGGTATTATTTGATCCACCATTCGGGGGTGATCTCGCCCAAGGTTACCGTGCGGCCAGTGGCGTAGTCCAACAGGATCTCCACATCCCCATAATGCCCCGCCATCAACTGAACCATCAGCTCGCGGCAGGCACCGCAGGGCGCGCCGTTTGAGCCGTCGGGCAGGATGCAAAGCACCCTGTCGATCTCCTGCTCGCCGTTTGTAATCATATTAAAAATAGCGTTCCGCTCGGCGCAGATGCCCAGGGTGGAGCAGGTGTCGATGCACACCCCGGTGTAGATTCGCCCGGATTTGGAGCGCACCGCGGCCGCCACCTCGCCGCAGGTGACATAGTCCGAGATCCGGCGTTCATGCAATACGGCGCGAGCCGCTTCATACATTTCTTCCCAAATTTTATCCATGATTATTAACCTCCGATGTTAGTCAGCCTTTTCTTCGGCTTTGGCAATTACGACGCGGCAGGCTTCGCAGAAAAACGCCTCGGCATGGTAACCGCCGATTTTGAAAAAAGAAAATTCGTTATTTAGGGGGATAGCCGCCTCGGCTAAGGAATAGGAAAACATGGAGGGACGCTTGCCCCGGGGAATCCATTGCAGGGGCTGGCTGCTGTTGTAAAGATAGCCACAGGCCATTTCCCGGCCGCAGTAGGGACATTTCATGGATGTACACTCCCCTCACCAAATCAAAGGAATAAGACGATATTTTACCTTTTTCATGTAATCGCTGTACCCGGCCAGCTCCTTTTCCAGGAGTGTCTCCTCACTTTTGATTCGGGCGGCAATGATGAAGGGGTAGGCGAGAAAGACGGGCAGGGCATAGAGCGAGCCGAGGACGAGAGGGATGGACAGGAACAGCAACAGTGTCGCGCTGTACATGGGATGACGGACAATGCCGTATAGCCCGGTGTCAATGACCCGCTGTCCTTCCTCTACCCGAATCGTACGGGAGAGATAGGTATTCTCCCGCAGAACCTCGGCGTAAAGTACATAGGCAAAAAGAAATACCGCCGCCGCGCCCAGGGAAACGGCACGGGGAAGGGTATACCAGCCGAAACGGAAGTTCAACCCCGCCAGCACAAAGCCCGCGATGAGCATCAGCCCGCTAAGCTTCACCACGAGCCGCTGTTCACCCAGTTTTTCCTTGGCATCCAGCCGCCTGGCCAGTAACGCGGGATTTTTGACCATCATCACGATCCCCGTGCCGAACATGGGGATGAACAGAATCCCCATCAGCAGCCAGCCCCCAAAGAAGGCAAATGTTCCCGCGGGGAGAAAGATCAGCAGACCAACCAACAAACCCCCCCGGAGAAATTTCAATATCGCACCCACAAACAGCTTTACCGACATGGCCGCACCTCCGAATAACAATCTGACTGCATTATAACACAGTTGGGGGGAATTTGCAATCATCTGGTAAATTTTCATTGGTGCGGGGGCTCTTTTGATGTTTTTCGCGGAGGTTTTGGCTTTGTTTTGAGCATATTGGGCAGAACCTCCGAGATGAGAATGGCCAGCAGGATGAGGGCGAAGCCGAAGAGAATACGGCTGTTGAGT
>JAFTUB010000022.1 GCA_017466495.1 Clostridia bacterium | reverse complement strand
CATGTCGGAACACAGTGCCGGCATGCCGTCGAGTTTTGGCCGCGGCCAAAAAGTCGCATTTGGGGCTGGCTCTTTTTTCAAAAAGCGCCCTCCCCACGGTCTTAATTCCCAACCCGACGGCCGACTTCGTCCAGGTAGGCGATCAGGTCGTGGGGGTCGTTGGCGGTAATGTTGGTAAAGCCCAGCTTAAGGCAGCGGATGGCGGCTTCGCGGCTGTCGGCGTGGTAGCCCCAGGCCTCGATGCCCCGGTCGTTCGCGAACTTCACCAGTGCCATGATGTCCTCATCGGTGGGCAGGCGCTTGGAGTCTACCGGCACGCCCATACCGTACATTTTGTCCAGCACCTTTTCGTTGTAGCGGGTCATGGAGATGGGGGGCTGGCCCTGGGTCTTGATCTCGGGATAGAACTCCTGGGTATAGAGCAGGGTCTGTGCGTCGAAGCTGGCGATCACCGAGCGCTCCACCAGGCCGTAGCGGTGCAGCGCCTCCATGGTCTTATCCACGACGATGGGCAGCTGGTCCTTGATCTCCACGTTCAGGTGCAGGTTGGGGGAAGCTTCCCTGACGATGAGCTCCAGGGTTTCATCCAGGGTAGGTACGCGCTGGCCGGGATAGCCGAACTTGACACCGGCATCCAGGGCCTTGACCTCCTCCAGGGTCATGAAGCAGACAGCACCGGTGCCGTCGGTGGTGCGGTCCACCATGGCGTCGTGCATGATCACGGGCACACCGTCACGGGTCACTTGGACGTCAAACTCCAGCACGTCGACCCCAAGGCGGAAGGCCTCGGAAAAGGAAATCAGGGTATTCTCGGGCATATACGCCTTACAGCCGCGATGGCCGGTGACACCCAGTTTTTCTGTATTCTGTTCCCACATGGTTCAATTTCTCCTTAGCAGTTGCGGTTTTTGCCGCCGCGGGGGCAGCTTGGCTGTATTTTAACAAATTTTCACCCCCCTGTCAAGTCTATTCCCCAAAACCGCCTTTAATTTCCTTTTTATCTTTACCGTTTCCGCAAAATGCAAAAAAATTTACAAATACCCCTTTACAAAAGGGAAGGAATGTGCTATACTATTTGCCGTATGACGTTGACTCGGTCTGCGGGGTATGGCTGCGGCATTTTGCCCGGTCGCCCTCATTCCGCTCGCTGAGTCTGCGCCAAAAAAATATTTTGAATGTGAGGGAAACACACATGCGCAAAGACGAAAAGCAGGCAATCATTGATGCCTACAAGACCCACGAGGGTGACACCGGTTCGCCCGAGGTACAGATCGCCCTTCTGACCAGCCGTATCAACACCCTGACCGAGCACCTCAAGGCTAACCACAAGGACCACCACAGCCGCCGCGGTCTGCTCAAGATGGTCGGCCATCGCCGCAATCTGCTGGGCTACCTCCAGAAGACCGATATCGAGCGCTACCGCGCCATCATCGAGAAGCTGAACCTCAGAAAGTAATCACATGCACGGGAGCGATGCGTGGGGGCGAATTTTCGCCCCGCGTATCACTCCTTGTTGCTTTTTTGCGAATTTGTCCACTCCGCACCGGGACTTTTTCCCGGATTAGCAATTAACAAAATATTTGGGGCTCTGCCCCAAACCCCGCCTAAGGTCCTTTTTGAAAAAAGGCCCTTAGGAATCCCCAAAAACTTTGGAGAATTGGGTTCGGCGGAACCGGGAGTTACCCCAAATGCTTTGTTAATCGCTAAACCGAAGAAGCCGCGGTGCGCGGAAATATAAAACATACGGAGGAAAAATCCATGTTCGAAAACTACCGCGTATTCGAGTACACCCTGGCCGGCCGCCCTCTCAAGATCGAGACGGGTAAGATGGCGGGCCTTGCCAACGGCTCCTGCATGGTGCGCTACGGCGACACCGCAGTGCTCTGCTGCGCTACCGCTTCCGCACGTCCCCGCGACGGCATCGACTTCCTGCCCCTGTCCGTTGACTTTGAGGAGCGTATGTACGCTGCCGGCAAGATCCCCGGCGGCTACCTCAAGCGCGAGGGCCGTCCTTCCGAGAAGGCTATCCTTGCTTCCCGCGTCATCGACCGCCCCATCCGTCCCCTCTTCCCCAAGGATCTCCGCAACGACGTTAACCTTTCTCTCACCGTCATGTCCGTGGATCTGGACTGCCAGCCCGAGATCGCTGCCATGATCGGCGCTTCCATCGCCCTCTCCATCTCCGACATTCCGTGGAACGGCCCCATCGGCGGCGTGTTCATGGGTCTGGTAGACGGCGAGCTGGTGGTCAACCCCACCGAGGCACAGCGTGCCAAGTCCGACCTTGACCTCACCGTGGCTGCGTCCATGGAGAAGGTGGTCATGATCGAGGCAGGTGCAAACGAGGTCGAGGACGACAAGATGTTCGAGGCCATCATGATGGCTCACGACGAGATCAAGAAGCTCCTGGGCTTCATCAATGAGATCATCGCCGCTGTGGGCAAGCCCAAGTTCGAGTATCCCTCCTGCGAGCTGGATCACGATATGTTCGATAAGATCTTCGCTTACTGCGAGAAGGATCTGATGTTCGCCCTGGACACCGATGACAAGTCGGTCCGCGACGAGCGCATCAAGCCCATCTACGACAACATCGTGGAGAAGTTCAGCGAAGAGTATCCCGAGCTGCCCGGTCAGATGGAGGAGCTGCTCTACAAGATGCAGAAGGTCATCGTCCGCCGCTGGCTCCTGGAGGACGGCAAGCGCGTTGACGGCCGCCGTCTTGACCAGATCCGTCCCCTTGCCGCTGAGGTTGGCCTCTTCAACCGCGTTCACGGCTCCGGTATGTTCACCCGCGGTCAGACCCAAGTTGTGACCATCGCTACCCTCGGCACCCTGGCTGAGGCACAGATGCTGGACGGCATCGACAACGAGACCGAGAAGCGCTATATGCACCACTACAATATGCCCGGCTTCTCCACCGGCGAGGCCAAGTCCTCCCGCAGCCCCGGCCGCCGCGAGATCGGTCACGGTGCCCTGGCTGAGCGCTCCCTGATCCCCGTTCTCCCCTCCGTTGAGGAGTTCCCCTATGCCATGCGCCTGGTGTCCGAGGTCGTTTCCTCCAACGGTTCCACCTCCCAGGCTTCTGTCTGCGGCTCCACCCTCGCCCTCATGGACGCAGGTGTGCCGATCAAGGCTCCCGTTGCCGGTATCTCCTGCGGTCTGATCCCCGAGGGCGAGCGCTGGAT
>JAFTUB010000002.1 GCA_017466495.1 Clostridia bacterium | reverse complement strand
TGGTTTCGGGTGCCGCCGTCGTTTCGGGCGCCGTCGTCGTTTCGGGTGCCGCCGTCGTTTAGGGCACAGCCGTGGTTTCGGGTGCCGCCGTCGTTTCGGGCGCCGTCGTCGTTTCGGGCGCCGTCGTCGTTTCGGGTGCCGCCGTCGTTTCGGGCACTGCCGTGGTTTCGGGTGCCGCCGTGGGTTCGGGCGCCGTCGTCGTTTCGGGTGCCGGTACAGACGTATCCGCAGGCGGAAGTTCTCCCGGGATTTCGTTGCACCCAGTCAGGCCGCCCAGGGCAGAGATAAGGATAGACAGGACAAGCAAATACACCAATCCTGTATGACATGGTCTGTACTGTTTCATCAGTTCAACCTCCGCTGAATTTTTTTCATTATACCATAAAAAAAACAAAACACAAGTCCCAACACATCAAAAGAAAAAAATCGTCATTTTGCACGTCGCATGGGACAGCGGACATCAGGCAAAACACGGCGGGGCATCGCACAGTTCTGTGCAATGCCCCGCCGTGGGGAATATAGGGGAAATCACGACAGCATCGCCCGGTCGCTGGCAAATTCCTTGCCGCTGGCCCGGCTGAAGAGCCCCAGCAGATCCTCAACCGTGAGCTTCTGCTTCTCCTCGCCCTCCACGTCAACGATGATCCGTCCCTCGTGCATCATGATCAGACGGTTGCCGTGGGCAATGGCGTCCTTCATGTTGTGGGTGATCATCAGGGTGGTCAGACGGGCATCGGTGACGATGCGGTCGGTGATCTCCAGCACCTTGGCCGCCGTTTTGGGGTCAAGGGCGGCGGTGTGCTCGTCCAGCAGGAGCAGCTTGGGCTGATTGAGGGAGGCCATCAGCAGGGTCACCGCCTGGCGCTGACCGCCAGACAGCAGGCCTACCTTGGAGGTCAGGCGGCTCTCCAGGCCGAGGTCCAGGTCGGCCAGCAGCTTGCGGTATTCGGCACGCTCGGCGGCACGAATCCCCCACGCCAGCCCGCGGCGTTGGCCGCGGCGCTTGGCCAGGGCCAGGTTTTCATCGATCTGCATATCGGCGGCGGTACCCATCATGGGGTCCTGGAACACACGGCCCAGGAACTTTGCCCGCTTGTATTCGGGCATGGCGGTGATATCCACGCCGTCGATGATGATGTGGCCGCAGTCGGGCTTCCACACCCCCGAGATGGCATTGAGCAGAGTGGACTTGCCTGCGCCGTTGCCGCCGATGACGGTGACAAAATCCCCATCCTTCAGGGTAAGGCTGATGTCCCGCAGGGCGACCTTTTCGTTAACCGTGCCGGGATTGAAGGTTTTGGTCAGATTTTTGATCTCAAGCATGATCTTCCCCTCCCTTGGCATGGTGCGGTTTCGAGAAATACTTCTTCTTCCAGTAGGGAGCGGCCAGGAAGATGGCCACCACCAGGGCCGACAGCATCTTCAAAAGGTCTGCGTCCAGGCCCAGGAAGATGACGGTCTGATAGACGTAGTAGTAGATCACACCGCCGATGATCACGCCGCAGAGGCGCACGGCGAAATTCTGCGAAATGCGGGACACCACAGCTTCACCGATGATGACGGCGGCAAGACCGATAACGATGGCACCGCGGCCCATGTTGATATCGGCAAAGCCCTGATACTGCGCTAAGAGCGCACCGGCGAAGGCCACGATTCCGTTGGAGAGCACCAGGCCAAGGATCTTGGTGAAGTCGGTGTTGATGCCCTGAGCGCGGCTCATGTTTTGGTTGTTGCCGGTGGCGCGCAGAGAGGTACCCAGCTCAGTGCCGAAGTACCAATACAGCACCGCAATCAGCACCGCCACCACGGCCAGCAGCACCAGGATCGACTGAACGATCTTGATCTGTGCCAGCAGAAGCTCATACTTGCGGATGGGCAGAGCAATGTTAGCCTTACCCATGATCTTGAGGTTGATGGACCACAGCATCAGCTGGGTCAGGATCCCCGCCAGGATTGCGGGAATTCCCATAAAGGTATGCAGAATGCCGGTAATCAGCCCGGCCAGCAGTCCCGCGGCAAGCGCCGCCAGCATGGCCAGCCAAACATTGACGCCGTTGGTCACCAGGACAGCGCACACCGCGCCTCCCGTACAAATCGAGCCGTCCACCGTCAGGTCGGCCAAATCCAGAATCCGGTATGTCAGATAAACGCCGATTGCCATGATCCCCCACACCATTCCCTGTGCGGAAGCTCCCGGCAATGCGCCAAGCCAATCAAAAAACATGGTCAATTACCCTTTCTATCTATTGTCCTTTTCGCGGAACAAGGGATACCGCGCCATCGGCACGGCATCCCCGGTCATTCCGTTCGTTTAATTCCCGCTCGGGATCAGTCACCGATGGCCACGTAGCCGGCAGACTCGAGAGCAGCGATATCCACGCCCAGGGCCTCGCAGTTGGCACGGTTGTACTTCTTGGTGAAGTTCTCGGCGTAAGCGACTTCCATCTCGGCAATGTCAGCATCGCCCTTGAGGATCTCGGCCGCCATCTTACCGGTGGTTACGCACAGATCGTAGTAGCTGATGGACAGTGTAGCCACGCCGCAACCCGAGCAGATGCCCTCTTCACCCGCGATGATGGGGGTGCCGGTGGGCAGAACCGCGCCGTTGATGGCCTCGGTGCAGGTAGCAGCGGTGTTATCGGTGGGGATATAGATGACATCGGAAGCGGCGGCAGCGGCAGCGGCAACAGCGGCAATATCGTTGGAGTCGGAGAAGGAGAAATCGGTTACGGTGATGTTCTTTGCCTCAAGCAGTTCGCGAACCACCTTGACCTGGTAAGCCGAGTTGGGCTCGCCGGAGCAGTACAGCATACCCACCTTCTTGGCATCGGGGAAGAGGTCGGTAATCATGGCAGCCTGCTGATCCAGGGGAGCCAGGTCAGAGGTACCCGATACATTGCCGCCCACCAGGCCGCTGAAGTTATCAATGCCCAGGGCGGTGCCGTACTCGGTGACCGAGGTGCCCAGCACGGGGATGGTGGTGGTGCCGTTGTAGGCGGCCTGCAGGGCCGGGGTTGCGTTGGCCAGAATCAGGTCAACATTCTTGGTCACGAAGTCGGTGATGATGGTGGTGCAGGCGGTGGCATCACCATGGGCGTTCTGATCGAGGAAGGTCACATTCTCCTCGCCCAGCGCTTCCACAAGGGCATCCTTAAAGCCCTGGGTGGCGGCATCCAAAGCAGGATGGGGCTGGATCTGACAGATACCTACGGTAAAGGTCTCAGGCTCACCGCAGGAAGCCAGGGACAGGCAAAGGGTCGCCGTCATCAGAACGGCAAGAACGAGAGACAGTACTTTTTTCATGATGATTTTTCCTCCGAAACAAGCTGAAAATGAATGTATGTACAAAGTAAGATTACTTTTTACATCGGGTTTTATACACCGCAGATTCTGCCGAAAAACAAAAATCGCCCCCGGCAAACAGGGGCGACAGGGTCGCGGTACCACTCTGCTTTTCCGCACCCTTGCGCGTGCGGACTATAAGGCTGAAACGTCTTCGCGGGATAACGGCCGCAACCGTTGTGCCTACTGTCGGTTCAGCACACAGCTCGCAGAAGGAACTTCCCACGGCTCGCGTCATTGTCTTGCACCCACCGACAACTCTCTGCGGCACATCCCCGTGTTACTTTATTCTGCTCAAACGCCTTTGGTTTATGGGTATATCTTATCACCGCAGGCAGAGAATGTCAAGGGGTTTTTGGAAATTAATTTAATTTTTTTGATTTATTTTTTACATTTCCATCGTTGCTATTATTATTTTTAATGATTAAGTTCAAAAATATCCATAAAAACAAATCTTCTTCTCGATTGCCCGCCATCATGCCGCCCCGGCATATCCCATTGCCCGAAAAAGAATTCCCTCTCCCCGCAAAATCTTCCCGCCGCCCCTTGACTTTCCGGGGGGATTGTACTATAATAAGTCGGTTGGCTGTGCCGCCCTCTCGGCACAAATTCTCGATCTGCGATCATTGGAGATACATCTATGGAAACGCTGCTCAGTTTATCGGTCGCCCTGTTTGCGGGGCTTCTGCTTTCCCGGGGTGCAAAGCTGCTCAAGCTCCCCGCCGTCACCGCCTATCTGGTGGCGGGTATCCTTATCGGCCCCTACCTGCTGGGACACTTCGGTGTTCCGGGGCTGGGCTTCATCAGCATGGAGAATGTGGAGTCCTTCTCTCTGCTCTGCGATGTTGCCCTGGGCTTCATCGCCTTCTCCATGGGCAATGAATTTCGTCTCTCTGCCCTGAAGAGCATCGGCAAGCAGGCCACCGTCATCGGAATTTTCCAGGCCGTGGTCACCACCCTTGTGGTGGACGGCATCCTCATTGGCCTGCACTTCCTCATGCCCGACAAGCTCTCTCTCCCCGCCGCCATTGTACTGGGCGCTGTGGCCGCCGCCACCGCTCCCGCCGCCACCCTCATGGTTGTCCGTCAGTACAAAGCCAAGGGCCCGCTGACCAGCATCCTGCTTCCCGTGGTAGCGCTGGACGATGCCGTGGGTCTGGTGCTCTTCGCCATCTCCTTCGGGGTGGCAAAGTCCCTGACTCTGGGCAATGTAAATGTGGCCTCGGTGATCCTCGAGCCCATTCTTGAGGTGGTGCTCTCCCTGGGCCTGGGCCTGGTGATGGGCTTCCTGTTCAGCTTTATGGAGCGCTTCTTCCATTCCCGCTCCAAGCGACTGGCCGTGTCGGTTGCCTTCGTCTTCCTCACCGTGGGCATTTCTATGCTCACCTTCACGGTGGGGGGCATCCACATCGCCTTCTCCTCCCTGCTCAGCTGCATGATGCTGGGCACCGTCTTCTGCAATGTCTGCGACTTCTCCGAGGAACTGATGGACCGCCTCGACCGCTGGACCGCCCCCCTGTTCATCCTCTTCTTCGTCCTCAGCGGCGCAGAGCTGGAGCTGTCGGTCTTCGGGGATGTGGCCATCGTCATCGTTGGCGTGACCTATGTCCTGGCCCGCTCCGCCGGTAAATATATCGGCGCATTCATCAGCGCAAAGTCGGTGAAGTGCGATCCCAACATTGTCAAGTATCTGGGCGTTACCCTGCTCCCCCAGGCAGGCGTTGCCCTGGGCATGGCCATGAAGGCCACTGCCCTCGGCCCCGAAGGCCTGCTGGTGAGCAACATCACCCTCTTTGCCGTGCTCATCTACGAGCTCATCGGCCCCATGCTCACCAAGATCGCCCTGCTCAAGGCCGGCGACATCCGTCCCGAAGGCAAGAGCAGCGCCCGGGGAGCGAAGGTACATCATTGAGGACCGTGGGGCGTTGCTCCACACCCCACTGGGGGCGCCTTTTGAAAAAGGCGTCCCCAGACCCCCGCGAAAACTTTCCGAATGAGAAAATGACCTTTGTGCCAATCAAATCCGATGCGCACAAAGGCCGTTCTTTTTCGGGCAGTTTTGGGGGAGGGGTTGGGAAAGGCGACGTGTCGCCTTTCCGTCGAGTTTGGCCGGGAACCGGCCAAACGTCGCAAAAAGGAGGGGCCTTTTTTCAAAAAGGCCCCTCCCCAAAATCACGCTGCCCCCTTGCACCGAGCGTCAAAATGCGATATAATAAAGGGAGATAAGCGCACAAGGAGAACTGCCATGTCCAACGAAAACCGACTCCCCCGGGCTGCCGCCCTTCATGATCTTTCCTGTGTGGGGCGCTGTGCCCTCACGGTGATCCTGCCCACCCTGGCGGCCATGGGCATTCAGCCCATTCCCCTGCCCACTGCCCTGCTGTCCACCCACACGGGGGGCTTTACCGATCTGTTTTTCGCCGATCTCACCGAAGAGATGGAGAAGATCGCCGCCCACTGGAAGACCCTGGGCATGGATTTTGACGCCATTTACACCGGCTTTTTGGGCAGTGCGCCCCAAATCGACACCGTGTCCCGCTTCATTGCCGAGTTCGGCGAGGGGGCGTTGATTTTGGTGGATCCCGTCATGGGGGACGACGGTCTGCTCTATTCCACCTACACCACCGAAATGGTGGATCGGGTCAGAGAGCTTTGCGCCCATGCCGATCTCATTACCCCCAATCTCACCGAGGCTTGTTTCCTCTGCGGTGTACCCTACCGCGACACGACTGCCATGAACGAAGCAGAGGTAAACGCCTTTGCCCACGAGCTGCTTGACCGCCTGGCCCAGCGGGGAGCCCCCGCAGTCCTGCTCACCGGGCTTCCACACGGGGATGTGATTACCGTGGCCGGCGCGGTGGAGGGCGAGCGCTTTATTTTCTCCCATGAGCGGATCAGCGCAGGCTACCCCGGCACCGGCGATCTTTTTGCCTCGGTACTCCTTGGCCGCCTCATGGGGCAGAACGGCCCCCTCACCGCCCCGGGACTTCAGGCCGCCGCAGAATCTGCCGCCCATTTCACCGGCCGCGCCATCGCCCGCACACTCGAAGACGGTAACCCCGTTCGCGACGGCGTGCTGTTGGAGGCGCTGTTGGGTGAGCTGATATAAGGTCGTGGGGCTTTGCCCCACACCCCACTTAAGGGCCTTTTTGTAAAAAGGCCCTTAAGAATCCCCAAAAACTTTCCGAATGAGAAAATGACCTTTGTGCCAATCAAATCCGATGCGCACAAAGGCCGTTCTTTTTCGGGCAGTTTTTGGGGAGGGGTTGGGAAAGGCGACGTGTCGCCTTTCC
>JAFTUB010000021.1 GCA_017466495.1 Clostridia bacterium | reverse complement strand
TATATTGTGGATGGAAACACCTACACTAAGAGAAAATGGATTGGTGCAGGTAAAGCAGTTCCTGCTGTTGGGAGCAAACTGACAGTCCTTTATTCTTCCAACAAACCGAGCAAAGCAAAAATCCTCTAAAAACAAATTCCAATTTAACGAGGTGATTAAGATGATCGATATTACTGCTTGGATGGAAGACTTTTTACAAGCATTAAATGAAACCTTTGCAAACCGTGTATGGTTTGTTGGCCTGCAAGGTAGTTATGGTCGTGGCGAAGCTGGCGACAAAAGCGATATTGATGTTGTTGTTATTTTGAATGAATTGTCTTCCGCAGATATAAAAGTTTACAATGCTATGTTGGACACCTTGTCCCACAGAGAACTGATTTGCGGTTTTCTTTCAGGAAAAAAGGAAATTATGAATTGGGAGCCGTCGGACTTGTTCCAATTTTGCTATGACACCACACCCATCAAGGGAAGCCTTGACGAGGTGATGGCTATTGTTGACGACAGTGCCGTGAACCGAGCAATCAAAATCGGTGCCTGCAACATCTATCATGGCTGCGTTCACAATATGCTCCACGAAAAGAGCGACGATATTTTAAGAGGGTTATATAAATCGGCTTCTTTTGTTGTACAGGCAATTGCTTTCAAGCGAACAGCCAAATACATAAAACATCAAAGTGAATTGCGGAATATTGTTTCAAATGATGAAAGGGTTATCGTTGATACATTTCTTGATTTGAAAAATGGCGGAACGGTAGACTTCAACTTGATGTCAGAAACTTTGTTTGATTGGTCAAAGAAATGGATTGCTGATAATAATTGAGCAAATTCCAATTTATCGAATAGTACAAGGGGCTGACTTCGTGGTCAGCCCTTTCCTTATGCTCTTCTCACCCCAACGCCTTGCTCATCGCCGCGCCGGTGTCTGCTTTCGTGACGGCATCGAGGTGGCTATAAATATTTGCGGTGGTACTCATATCGCTATGTCCGAGCCATTCCTGGATCTGCTTCATTGGCTTACTAGGAAAGAGAAATGCCACGCACAGCGCGGCACTTCTTTTTCACTTTTCCTTGATCATTTCGATCCCGCGGCGCAGGGTCTCTTCGTTAATCTGTCCCGAAGCATAGAAAATCGTGTTCCCGTCTGCGCTGATGAAGAAGGTTGTGGGCAGGGCGTAGGCACCATAGGCGACAGCGGCACTGTCTGCGGTATCGTAGTACACCGGGAAGGTGTATCCCTGCGACTCGATGAAGGCCTTCGCCCCCTCAACCGTCTCTCTCTTGCCATCGGTGGCATCGATCATCATGAACTCCACCTCGCCGTGGTAGTCCTTATACACTGTTTCGAATGTCGGCATTTCCTTGAGGCAGTACGGACACCAGGTCGCCCAGAAATTCAGCACGATGGGGCGTCCGATGCGGTCATGCAGTCGAACTTCGTTCCCTTCCCCGTCGATTACGGTGAAATCGGGGGCAGAAATGCTCTGCTCCGGCTCGGCAGTTACCTCTGGGTTTGCGGATGCGGTATCAGATGTTGTCTCAGGCGGCGCTGTTTCTTCTCCGGGCGTATCTTCTTGTCCGGTTGTTTCGGGTACAGCTGTGGTTTCCGGCGTGCCCGGCAGTTCAGTCAAACCGCCGCCTGCATAGTCTTCGCTGAATTTTTGATACAGCACCGAGGCACCAACCAGCAGAAGGACAAACAGCAGAACACTCACCAAAAGAATAATATTTTTCTTCATAAAACCTCCTTACCCCAGCAGTGCCAGCAGCCGGCCCATCATGCCCGTCATCATGGCAAGGCCCACCAGGATCAAAATTCCGCCGCAGACCTTATTGATGACATTGTAGTTGCGTTTGATGAAATCAAAGGCTCCCTTCAGGCGGTCGATGAGAATGGCACTGGCCACAAAGGGGATGCCAAGACCGAGAGAATAGATCAGCAGAAGCAGGATTCCCTTCAGCGCACTCCCTTGCTGGGAGGCCAGCATGAGCGCCGAGCCGAGGAAAGCCCCCACGCAGGGAGTCCACCCCACCGAGAAGACGACGCCAAACAGAAATGCGGCCCCCATCCCCATGCTTCCCTTCTTTCCTGCCGTCTTCGCGCCGCGGAAGAATCCCAGGCTGAACACGCCGAAGAAATGCAGGCCGAAGCAAACAACGACCGCCCCGGTGACAAGATCCACCCAGGTCTGATATTCCCGCAGGAAGCCGCCCAGGGTTCCCGCCAGAGCCCCCATCAGCACAAAGACTGCGGTAAATCCACCAACAAAGGCAATGGCATTGCGCAGGGTCTTGGCGGTACTTTGCTCGCCGCCTCCGGCAAAATAGGAGATATAGATAGGCAGCATGGGCAGAAGGCAGGGGGAAATGAAGGTGATGATCCCCTCCAAGAACATAATGATATACTGCATAATTGCGCTCCCTTCTCTTTTTCGCCATTAGTTTATCACATCCGGCGCGCCCGATTCCGTGACTTGATCACAAGACTTATTTTTCTCCCAGCTTCCAGCGGGTATTGAGGATGGATGCCTTGGAATCCTTGCCGTATTTGCCGTAATACACCGTCACCAGGCTGCCATCGTCCATCTCCGCCGTGGCGGGGTATCCCCCATCCACCGAACATTCGGTCAGGACATAATCCTCGGCCCAACTCTCGCCCATGTCATAGCTGACCATGGCGCGGATGCTGAAGGGAGGCTCGCGGCGGATGTAGGAACAGATCAGCGCTCCACTGGAATGTGCCAGCAGGTGCGGTGGCGCGCCGCTGATTCCGGTGGCCTTCAGATCACTCCAGGTGCGGCCGCCGTCGGAAGAAACGGTGGTATAAATGGTATATCCGGGGACGAGGGTATTTCCCTTTTTCCATGCGCCGTCCCGAATTGCGTCCTCTCCCCGTCCGTCTGCGCTCTGGGCGCGGATGGCACCGAACAGTCGTCCGTCAGGCAGCTCCACCACATGGGGTTCATGGAAGTTTGCCCCGCTCGTGCCTTCGGGCAGGGACAAGGTGGAAATTTTCTCCCAGTGGTATCCCCCGTCCGTGCTGCGGTAGGCGCACACATTCTCGGTGCTCTCCCCTGCCTCGTTTACGGCATACATATCCCGTCCAAGGTAGATCAGCGAACCGTCACGGCAGAGATTGGGGCCGTGGGGCGCCGATCCGTCACTGCGGATAGGATCGCTCCAGGTCACGCCGTATTCCTCCGAGACCCGCAGAAATGATCCGCCGCGGGCCTGTTCTTCGGGAATATAGGGATAGCTGCCCAACATGCCCATAATCGGGGCGATATCCATGGTGGAGGACCAGTTTTTCATGGATTTGATCTGACTGTGCTGGTATGCATGGACAGAATGGCAGAACCAGGTCACCAGCATACGTCCGCCGCCCATATACAGGATGCCCGCATCACGGTCATCCAGGTAGGTGTCGTTGACCACAATGGGGGGCGTCCAGGTCTTCCCGCCGTTACGGCTGATGTACATGGCCGTTTTGCCGAAGGGACAGATATGCCCCACACGGAAGGCAGATGCAGCGGCGTAAAGAACGCCGTTTTCGTCCCGGGTCACCGACGGCCATCCCGCATAGCTGAAGATGGAATTTTGGGCACGGTGTACGATCCCCTGCTCGGCGTTGGGATGTATGATCTTCATGGCTTGAGCCGTGGATTCCATGATGCTTCCTCCCTTTTTGTCTGTGCGGCGAACCGCACGGTTTTGCTCTATTATACCATGCCACGAAGGGGTTGTAAACCCCAAATGAGAAAAACATTACTTCATCTTCGTGGGAGAAAAAAGAGGCATCACGCGGAATGCGTAATGCCTCTGGGACAGAATTATTCGCCGTTGAGACGCTTTTTGCGGGCACGCCAAAGGTTGATTCCCACGGATGCGGCGATGCATCCCACCATCATGGCCGGAACCATCCAGGGACTGCTGCCGGCCATACCGAGCACCTCGGTCCAAAGGTTATCGATCAGCTTGGTGGTGGCATCGGGAAGCGCGAGGTAAACCTCTGCCTTATCCAGTACCTCCTGGTCGGGATAAGCGATGGGATTCTCCACCACCTCGGCATCCAGGTATTCCTTCACCGTTGCACTGGGGGTGGAATAGCCGATATAGTAGCAGTTGTAAACTCCCACCTTTGGCTCGCACATGAAGTTGATGAAAATTTCGGCAGCCTCTTTATTCTTGGCACCCTTGGGGATACACATGGAGTCCACGAAAAGGTTGGTTCCTTCCCGCGGGACGGCATAGGCCAGATCGGGATTTTCAGCAGTCATGGTAACGGCATCTCCCGCATAATAGGGAGCGAGAGCAGCCTCGCCGCCGCCCATTTTGTCGAAGATCTCATCCATAACGTAGGCCTGCACTAGAAGCTTCTGCTCCTTGAGTGCCGCTGCGGCCTCCTGCAGTTCTCGCTCGTCGGTGGTGTTGTAGGAGTAGCCCAGCTTCTTGAGGGCGATTCCAAAGGCATCGCGGGAGTTGGAGAACATCAGGATATCATTGGCGTATTTCTCGTTCCAAAGGATATCCCAGGACTCCACATCGTCCTCGGGATCAACCAGAGTGGTGTTGTAGATGATCCCAACCGTTCCCCACATATAGGCCACCGAATAGCGGTTGTCGGGGTCGTGATCGAGCCCAACAAAGCCGGGATCCATATGCTTCATATTGGGAATATTGTCCATGTTGATGGTTTCCAGCATCCCCTCATTGATCATACGGGCCACCATATACTCGGAGGGAATGATGATGTCATAGGCAGTACCGCCGTTCTTGAGCTTGGCGTAAAGCTCCTCATTGGAGGCAAAGTTGGTATAGTTGACCTTGATTCCCGTGAGAGCCTCAAACTCTGCGATGGTATCGAAGGCATCCTCCTCACCCTCGTCCACCGAGATATATTCACCCCAGTTGTAGACGTTCAGCACCACATTCTGACCGGCCAGGCGATCCCAGTCGTAATCCGCGGCGTAATCGGGCAGTTCATCCTCAGCCGACACAGGAATGCACCAAGCAAACAGGGTGATCAGCATCAGGGCAAGTGCAAAGATCCGTTTCATCATGCGCGGCCTCCCTTCTTCTCGGCCTTCGCCGCACGGCGGCGCTGGTCAGAGGGAAGCTTGCGCATCTCGGAGACGTTCATGATGATCATAATCACCAGGATCGCCACGAAGAGCAGTGCCGAGAGGGCATTGACCTCGGGGCTGACCTTCCGTCGGGTCATGGAGAAGATAGTGATGGGCAGGGTCTGCGAGGTTGCGCCATGTGTAAAGTAGCTGATGACGAAGTCATCGATGGAGTAAGTGATGGACATGAGGAAGCCGGTCATGATACCGGGCATGATCTCGGGGATGACCACCTTGCGGAAGGCCATGGGCGGCGTACAGCCCAGGTCAAGGGCGGCCTCGTAGAGGTTATTGTCCATCTGCCGAAGCTTGGGCAGGACATTCAGAATGACATAGGGCACGCAGAAGGTCACGTGGGCCAGGATCAGTGTCACATAGCCCAGCTCGATCTTCAGCGCCACAAACAGCAACATCAGCGACACACCGGTGACAATCTCGGGGTTGATGATGGGCAGATAGGTGATATTGATCACCAGGTTGCGGGTGAACTTCTTCATGTTGTAGATGCCGATGGCGGCAAGGGTACCGAGAAGTGTGGCCAGCACCGAGGCGATCAGCGCGATAATAAGGGTATTGAGCAGGCTCTTGAGAATGGTTTCGTTGTGGAAGAGCTTGCGGTACCAGTCAAAGGTAAAGCCCGTCCACACGGTACGGCTCTTCGAGGCGTTGAAGGAGTTGGCGATGAGCACAAAGATGGGTATATACAGGAACAGGAAGACCAGCCCCATGTAGAAGCGATTGGCAAGCTTTCTCACAGCAGCATACCTCCTTCCTTATCCTCGTCAAAGGCATTGGTGATGCTCATGCAAAGCAGGATGAAGACCATCAGTACAAGGGAGATCGCCGAGCCCAGGTTGGGGTTATAGGCGTTGCCCAGGAACTGCAGGTCAATGAGGTCACCGATGAGCATATTAGTGCCGCCGCCCAGCATACGGGAGATAATACCGGTGGACACCGAAGGAATGAAGACCGCAGTAATACCCGAGGTAATACCGGGCACCGACAGGGGAACAACCACACGGAGCATCACCGAAAGACGGCTGGCACCGAGGTCCTGGGCAGCCTCAATGGTGGTGTTGTCGATCTTGGTCATGACCGAATACAGGGGAAGGATCATAAAGGGCAGATAGTTGTAGATCATGCCGAGAATGACCGCGCCCTGGGTGTTGATCATCTCAAAGGGACCCATGCCGAACAGCCCGAAGAAGCGGTTGATCAGGCCGTTGCGCTCAAGCAGAGTCATCCAAGCGTAGGTGCGGAGCAGAAAGTTCATCCACATGGGAAGCATCACCAGCATCAGCATCATCTTCTGGGACACAAAATGCATCCGGGAGATCATGAACGCCAGGGGATAGGCAATAACCAGACAGATCACCGTAGCCACCAGTGCCATCCAAATGGAATTGAGCATGGTGGGCATATATTTGTTGACCTCAAGGATGTTCTGCACGGTGAACACCGTTTTTTCCACCACGGCGCTCTCCCGCTCCTCCAGAGGAACCTCATTCTCTTCCCATTCGGCCAGCTCTTCTTCCATGATGAGCGCGGCCTCTTCTTCTTCGAGACGGTTGCCGTCACGGTCGAAGGGAGCGGTGGTAGTAAAAGCGAAGACTGCGATCAGCAGGAGAGGGACGATCATAAAGATGATCATCCATGCCATATAGGGCCCTGCTGCCAGGCGGGAGCGGAGTTTAGTCAATCGTTCCAGCCTCCTCTCCGTTCAGGTGATCCAGCGCAGCGTAGTCCTCGCTGTTCTCCATCTTGCGCATGATGTGGATATCCTCGGGGGTGAAATCAATGCCCACAACAGAGCCCACTTCGGGCGCTTTGGTGGAGTGGATCTTCCACAGGTCGGAATAGGCGCGGACCATGATCTCGTAATGCACGCCCTTGAAGATAACAGACTCCACCAGGCCGTTGATTACGGTATCAGAGGGGGGGCAGATGGTAATATCCTCGGGGCGGATGACCACATCCACCGGCTCCAGGGGACGGAATCCCTTATCCACGCAGACAAAGTTATCGCCGGCAAATTCCACCTTATAGTCCTCGTGCATGATGCCGGGGAGGATATTGGACTCACCGATAAACTTGGCCACAAAGGCATTGATGGGCTCGTTATAGATATCCTGGGGCGTGCCGATCTGCTGGATCTCGCCGCCGTTCATAACCACAACAGTATCCGACATGGTCAGAGCCTCTTCCTGGTCATGGGTAACATAGATGAAGGTGATCTCCAGCCGCTGCTGGATCTTCTTCAGCTCGATCTGCATCTCCTTGCGCAGCTGCAGGTCAAGCGCACCCAGAGGCTCGTCCAGCAGAAGCACCTTCGGCTCGTTGCAAAGGGCACGGGCGATGGCCACGCGCTGCTGCTGACCGCCGGAAAGCAGGGTTACACTGCGCTTCTCATAGCCGCGAAGGTTGACCAGGTCAAGCATCTCGGCCACCTTGGCGGCGATCTCGGTCTCCTTCATCTTCTTGAGACGCAGACCGAAGGCAACATTTTCATACACATTCAGATGCGGGAAAAGCGCATATTTCTGAAACACGGTATTGACAGGGCGCTTATAGGGCGGAACATGATTGACCTTTTTCCCGTTGAACAGCACCTCGCCGCTATCGGGCGTTACAAAGCCGCCGATGATTCGCAGAGTTGTCGTTTTACCGCATCCGGACGGGCCGAGAAAGGTCACAAACTCCTTGTCGTGAATATCCAGATCCACGCTCTTGAGTACCTGCTCCCCGTTGAATGCTTTGGAAATCCCCTTCAGCTCAATGATTTTGTTTTTGTCCATTTTTTTCTCCTTAAAAACCAAAAAAATCAAACATCATGCGCGCCGGCAGAGACCGTTGCCATTTATGTGAGCATTATTGTAACAGATATTGCAATAAATTGCAATATCTTTTTCACAAAATTTGCGAAATTTCTTGATTTTTTCAGAAAAATCGCCGCTAATCGGCGTAAAATCGAATTATTCTTCGGTTTTCTCCGTTTCCCGCGGCTATTCTCGCGTATTCTCCCGTATCCGCAAAAAAGTTAGCACGTCAAACTATCCTGCACCGTGCGCAGCAAAAGAGCCGTGGAAAGCACCAGGAGGGAGAGGTTTTCCCAGGAGGAAAACCACAGCGCCACGGCGCATCCCCATAGCAAAATACTGCAAATAAATGTGGACATTTTCAGCACCCGACGGGCCGCAAAATTGCCGAAGCAGAGAGCACACAGTGCACCGAGCATTCGTCCCCCATCGAAGCTTCGCAGGGGAAGCAGATTCACCGCCGCAAGCGCAAGGGATGCAGCTGCAAAAAAAAGAAGGTACTCCCCTGCCCCATCCAGATTCCCCAAATGACGAATTCCCCACAGGCACGGCGGAATACACAGCAAATTCACCCCGGGACCGGCTGCGGCGATCAGCAGCTCATGGCGGTAAGACAGGAGGGGCACCGAAAGCCCCATCCGGGCTCCCAGTGCACCCACTGAAAATTCCGTTGGCCGGATCCCCAGCAGTACCGCTGCCCCCAAGTGTCCCAATTCATGAAGGCCGGCGGCGGCAAGGGACAGCAGCCCCCACACTGAACGCTCTGCTGCCAGCAAATAGCACACCGCCAAAGCAAATGCGGGATCCAGCCTGACTCTGCGCTTCATGTCAGCGCGGGAGAAGTCTCGAAGATGTGGAAATAAGCCGCGGGGTCCACAGAAGTCCCGTCAACCAGCACCTCAAGATGCAAATGTACGCCGGTGGCGCGGCCCGTATCCCCTGCTCGGGCGATGGTATCTCCCGCCTGCACCCGATCCCCCTTCGCGGCATAAATTGCCGAGCAATGCGCATACAGGGTATCGCAGGCCTCATGGCGCAGAATGAGGTAATTCCCGTAGCCGTCAGGATCGCTCCCCACATGAATCACCTCACCGGCCATGGCGGCACGGATCTCCCAGCTGCCGGTGGGACTGATGTCAATTCCGTTGTGCTGTTCCACCGAACGCTCCCCCAGCAAACGGATATCGCCATCGGCAAAGGGATTCGTCCGCTGACCGTGTGGCGAAGTGAGGATCCCCTCCAGGGGGAGAACGAAGGCAGGAGAATCGGGGGTGTGGGAAGCGATGTACGCCGCCACCTCGGCGGCAAGGTCGAAGTCGCCCTCCTTCCCCTCCGGATCGGCAATGCCCAGGAATGTAGCTACGCTTTCATTTTGGCTGATCTCCTCCCGCAGAAATACCATGGCCGCCCCAAGGCCGTATTCCTCGCTCACCTCAGCAGCCAGGCCGCGGTAGATGGGCATCGCGGTAAAAATCACCAGAGCGATGATGGCGCACAGCGCCGCGAATACACCTCCGCTTTCCCTTCCGCTCATTCCGTTCTTCTCCATTCCGATCTCCTCCCCGTTTTCCGTAATCGTCACAGCATATGCTGCCATGCGGGGAAATATGCAAAAAGTTTGGGTGTCCCATATGGGACACCCAAACAAAACAAGATTAAAGCAGAAGCATGGATTTGCAAGCAAAATCCTTACCGCGGAAAAAGAAATTTACTGCGGCGGTGAAATTGCTGTGCTCCACCACGCGGAACAGTGCGGCACAAGCATCGATCAGCTCCGCCCTATCTCCGGTTTCCCCGATACACTCCACAGCAAGATAGGATACAAGGCCGTAAATCGCACACAGCGCACGGAATTCGGCCTGCCGTTGTACTGCCTTCCGGGAACAGGGAAACTGTGTGAAGAAAAGGTGATTGGTCAACATACGGCAGACAAAGGATTCCCATCCCGGGAAACGGGTAAGGAAAGCCTGCTTCCGCTCGATATAATCAATATCGACGGATGCTCTCGCCGCCAGTTCACCGATGGTTTCGTTCCGCTCCCCCAAATGGGTCAGCATTGTCGCGGCAGCATCCAGCGCAGTCGAAAAATCTGCAGCATTGCCAAGGATAGCTTCGCACCCCAGCGACTCCCCAATCCGGGCAATCGCAGCAGAAGCGGAGATTCCCTCCTCCTGCAAATGTGGGATCAGCATCATGCGCTCTTCTCTCGGGGGAAGATCCGGGCTGAGGGGCGGGAGTACAGGGGGCTTCAGGGGCAGCTTCACCTCGGCGAAGGCAATGGGGGAACTCATCTCCCACAACTGCTCCAGGACGGCTTCACAGCTGTTGGCAGCCGAGCATTCCTCGCCGCATTCGCTCCTGCGGACACCTCTGGGATACAGGCGGCAGACATCGGCCAGCATATCCTCCCCAAGCTCTGCGTGAACAGCACATCGGCCGTCTGTCATGCGCAGGGCACAGTCCCCATCGTAGCGATGCTCGAAATGGGCATAGCACTCGGGAGTGGGATAGTCGGCCATCCGCATGGAGCAATCCAGGCGGCGGCGCAGATCGGCGGTGCAATCTACACCGAGAAGCCGAAAATAATTCTCCCGGGAAATCGATACCGGCCAACCGCTGCAGCAAGCTGAGCGGCAGGTGCCGATCTTGCAGGCAAAACGGGGAAAATAATCGGGAACAAAATACGTGTATACCTCGGGCGATCTCTCATCATCCATCGTAAAATTACCTCTTGCGGCGGAACAAAATGCAGATTTCCGCCTGACCGGAATAATTTTACCATAAAATGGATTTTTATGTCAATTATTTCCTTGCTCAAAATTTTTTGCCGCAAGAAAAAAATTTTCGTATATTTTACTGGTATTTTATTCCATAAACAAAATCAGCACTGCCGCATCAGACGCAGGTAGAATTCCACCGCACGCCGTGCGGTTTCCAGGCGAATGCGTTCATTGTTGCCGTGGATGGTGGCACGCTCCTCAGAGGTGAGGTCCATGGCCGAGAAGCGGTAGACATGGCGGGACAGATCGCGGTAATGCCGGCTGTCCGAACACTGCACCATCAGATAGGGAGAAACCACGCAGCCCTGCCAGGTATTGGCCACCGCCGAGGCGACCTTATCCCATGCGGGGCAATCGGTTTCGGAGATGGGGCTGGGCTCCATGCCGTTGGCGGCGGTAACGGTGATGCGGTCATCGTCAATGACACAGCGGACTCGCTTCATTACGCCCTCCAGGCTGTCGGCAGGATTGAGTCGAAGGTTCGCCGTCATGGTGGCGGAATGCGGGATAACATTGGGTGCGGCGCTTCCCTTCGCCTGGGTGAAGGCAACGGTAGTACGCAGCAGAGCATTGATCTCTCCGCCGCTCTTTCGCCCCATCAGATCCAGAACACCCTCGAAAAGCCAAAGGTTAGCAAAAATCATACGGTAGAGGAAATTGGAGCGACGTCCGAGGGTATCGAACATTTTCGCCGCAGGGGCGGTAAGATGCATAGGAAACGGGTGATCCTCCATGGCGCAGCAGGCCCGGGAGAGGATTCCCACAGGCGTATGGGGCTTGGGTGCCGAGGCATGACCGCCCTGGGACTCCACCGAAAAGGTGAGGTTGACCATGCCCTTCTCGGCAATGCCGATGAGTCCGCAGGGCACCTTAAGCCCGGGGAAAACATTCTCCACCACGGCGCCCCCTTCATCGAGGACAAGGGCGGGGGTAATGCCCTGTTCCACAAACCAATCCACAATGTGCACCGCGCCGGGGCCGTTAACCTCTTCCCCACCGGAGAAGGCGAAGTAAATGTCCTGCTCAGGCGTGAAGCCCTGACCGATGAGCGTATTGGCCGCGAAAAGAACAGCATTGAAGGTAACCTTGGTATCCAAAGAGCCGCGCCCCCACAGGACGCCGTCCTCAACCAGCCCCGAGAAGGGGGGCTTCTCCCAGTTTGCCTCCTCCACGGGCACCACATCATAGTGGGCCATCATCACCGCCGGGGCATCACTGCGCTTGCCCTTCCAGCAGAACAGCAGGGCGCGGTCGGGAAGCTGGGTAAAGGTGCAGGTACGGAACACTTCGGGATACAGCTCGGGCAAGAGGTCGATGAGTTTTTGAAACTCCCCGTCGTCCTCCAGGGCGTGATCGTAGTAGGACACGGTTTTGCAGCGGATCAGCTGTGCCAGGGCATCAATCGCCCCGTCCCCGTCAAATGCGGGAGTATCGGCCTCCATAGGGATTTCCTTTCCCGGACGGAACAGGAGGGTGCGGATCAAAAGCACCGCAAAAAGCAGGACAATCAGCCCGCCGATAATCAGAAATGCCGTCATCACAACCACCCCTTCCGATACAGAATGCGGCTGAACCCGATGGTAAAGAGTACGCTCACCGGAATCATAATCCCGATTCTGTTTTCATTGAGAGCAGGGACAAAGATAAAGAGAATCAGCATGAGAGTGACCGGCGCGATGGCGATCTTCCAGTTGCGGGAGATAAACACCACCCCAAGGCCGCCGAAAAGGGCGGGCAGGATCTGGGCAAAGGCAGGCTCAAGCACGGGTGCGTTGAGGATGGGAGAAATGGGTACCAACAGGATCACACCGAGAATGATGATCACGGTGGTCACAATACTGGAGGTAGCAATGGCGATGGTGGAGACCACCTCGCCCTCGTCCGAGTTTACCTTCACTCCGGCCTGATCCAGGGCGTTGAGGGCGCAGGGGAGCTTGAGGTTGGAGATATTGCCCGTCACAAAAGACAGGTAGGAACCGCCTGCCCCAAGCATAGGAATGTAGGTAAAGGTCTCGATCACGCCGACAGCCCAGTACATGGGCGCAGTATTGAGCAGACCGAGCAGGAGTCCGCCCCATTCGGGCAGTGCACCAAAAAGAATGCCAACGGTCAGAGGAAAGGCCAGGAGGATTACCATAACCACCATATTCCAGCGCAGCCCCCAACTGTATACGTTTTCGATATAAGTCATCTCTTTCTTCATTTTCTCCACCTCCTCTTACGACAGCCACGCGGTGATCGGAATTGCACTTGCCATACCTGCGATCAAACTCACGGGCAGCGCATAATCGCTGATCCAACGGACTTTGGTCTTGGACACCAGCAGGCCGGCCAGGCACATCACCAGGGCCGACACCGCCATGACTGCTACCGGAATCAGACCTGCAAAACTGCCTTCAAGCACAGTGGAAACATCACAGAACACATAGCCCACAAAGGCGGCGATCATACCGATGAACATGGAGGACTGGAAAATATCCGTCCATTTGGCATCCCGCTTCTCCAAATTGATCATACCGTTCCGCAGGCGGCGGCAGACCACGGGCACAAGCCAAATGCCCACCATAATACTCAAAGTCATGACCCAGGCAATCGTGACATACTGGGAGGCGTTAAGTGCCGGTGCCTGGCCGAAGGTCAGACCCATGGCAGACTCGGCATTGGTGGCAGCGAGGGTCTCATAGGAGAGGGAGCCCACCACGCTCAGCCGAAGCCAGGGCAGCGCTAGCCCCAGGTCCTTAGCCAGGGTGATCACACTGATCACGATCGCCACGGCGGGAGCAATGGTGAACACGACGGCAGTGACGGCAATGCGGCGAAGCTTTGCCCGATCCATGCCGATGGCGACACCCCGCCGCCAGGCCTTGATGAGGAAGAAGACCGATTGCGCAAGCACAACGGCGATAATGATCCCCGCCAGCACAAAAAGGAGGGGATGATTGGTATGGAAGGTCATGACTGTTCTCCTTTGTTTTTATTTTGGAACAATCCCGCCTTATGCGGGAAAAAGCACATCGCAAACGTGCAGGCAGCCTTCTGCCACCGTAAACTGCACGTCATAGCGCCCATAGGGCATCCCGTAGATCCGTGCAGGGTCGTCCTGATAGGACGGACGGGGATCCTCGGCCAGCAGGGAGAGAAGCGGGCCCCGGTCATTCTCATCCACCAGCGCCAGCAGCTGCGGCGGGAAATCAACCTCCAGCCCGTAGCCCAACCGTGTCCCGGCAAAGCCGTCCACGGCCTCGGGATGGTTGTCGGTGAAGGAGAGATAGGGCTTGATATCCAGGATCGGCGTGCCGTCAATGAGGTCGGCACC